>JBEVME010000025.1:0-4640 GCA_040508785.1 Sphingobium sp. | reverse complement strand
CGGGCATCAGCACGGCAAAGGGCGGCGCGGCGCCCGCCTCTTGCCCCTCAGGCGCGCGCAAGCTGCCGACCAGACATTCGAGCGCCAGCATGCCCACCGGCAGCGCGAAGCCGAGGCAGACGGCCCAGAGCAGCATGTCGCTAACTCAAGCCCTATCCGCCGCTGCAATATCGGCGGCATCCAGTCGGCTTTCAGATGCTGGAACATGATCCGCCAGTCGCGCTTGTCCTTGGTGCCGGGGCGCGGGCGGAAATCGGTGGTGCGCTCGATCCCGCGCGAAACCGGACTGGCGGTATAATAATAGGTCGCGATCGAACGGCGGGTGCGCTCGGGCGGGCAGCGCAGCGGGTCGGGATGGCCGTGAAACGTGTCGCGACCGGTGTTGAAGATCACCGCGCGCCCCAGCACCGGCAGCACCGTCCGCACCGCCCTGCGCATCCGCCGGTCCCATAGCTCCAGCGCGCCGCCATAGGCATCGTCCCAGTCGTCGTTGAGGTAGATCAGCAGGTTGAGCCGCCGGTCGAGCTTCATCACGTCATGATGCGGGAAGTCCGCATGGATGCTCAGATGCCCGCCCGCCTTGATCTCATGCAGGCCTGCGCCCGCATGATAGGGGTCGGGGATCAGCCCCTCTATCCCCGTCAGTTCCGACAGGAAGGCGAGGAAGGCGCGTGAATTGAGTTCGGCGAACAGCATCCGCGTAACGTCGCCGGCGCACTGGTCGGGCCGGAACTGATATTTCAATCGCTCCTGATCGCGGCGAAAGCAGCTATGCGTGGCGCTGTCGGGAAATTCCGCCACCACCTGCCGCAGCAGCGCGGCGTCGAGGAAATCGTCCATGACGACATGGGGAAAGGGCGCGGCGTCGCGATATTGTGCCGCCAGCCTCTGGCCCGCGCCGCCGCACTGGTCGAAATCGAAACTTCTGTAACCGCCGGTCCCGGTAAAGCTGAGCAGCGCCATATCGTCCTCGCGCTTGGGCTTCGGCCCCCTGATGGGCAAAGCAAGGCCCCTGAATAAGGCGCGCATCGCGCGGTCGGGACAAGATGCGGAAATCCCCTTGGGAGTTCTCATGATCGACACGCCCCGTGGCGGCCGGATAGATATCCGGGCAGCCAATCCTGTGGAGGCGTTCGGGGTGAATCCTACTTTCCGTTTCCCCGACCGCCGCCGCCTGCGGGTCGGGACATGAGGCAGGACGGCCTGTCGCTGCCCGCCTTCGCGGCGGAGGGTGAGCAGAGCCGCTGGCGCCGCCTGGTCGATCTCGTCAACCGCGACACCAACATCGTCGTCCTGTTCGTCATCATCAACAATCTGCTGCGCGCGGTCAGCAGCGTGATCCTCACCCGCCTGCTGATGCCCGAAGTGTTCGGCATATCGGGCATCCTCTCCTCGATCGCCTTTACCGCCGCGATGGTGTCGGACCTGGGGTTCCAGACCTTCGTCGTGCGGCATGAGGATGGCGACAAGCCGCGCTTCCTCGACACGATCTGGACCATCGCGCTCGTCCGCTCGGCGATGCTGACCCTGGTGCTGGTGGCGGCCTCAGGCCCGATCGCCGCGCTGTTCGACAAGCCCGAGCTGGCGCCGCTGATCGCGGGCTATTCGGTGACGTTCCTGATCGACGGGCTGGCGTCGCTGACGCTGCTGACGGCGCTGCGCAAGCGGCTGGTACTGCGGCTGTCGCTGCTGGAACTGGCCGTCGCCATCCTCCAGATCATCGTCGCGACTTTGCTTGCCTGGGCATGGCGCGACGCCTGGGCGGTCATCGGCGCGCTGCTCGCCGCCGCCGCGTTCAAGACGGCGCTGAGCTATATCATGTTCAGCGACGCCTTCCGCCGCTTCGCCTTCGACCGCGCCTATGCCGGCGACCTGTGGCGTTTCGCGCGCTTCGTCACCGGATCGAGCATCATCACCCTGCTGTTGATGCAGTGCGACAAGCTGATCTTCGCGCGGCTGATGCCGCTCGACGCGTTCGGTTTCTACATATTGGCGGGCAGCCTGGCGTCGGGCGCGCTCGCCTTCACCAGCGCCTATGCGAGCCGCGTGCTCTATCCGACCTATGCCCAGCTCTGGCGCGAAGGCTGCGCGGACCTGCGCGACCAATATTATGCCAAGCGCCGCCTGCCGTCCCTGCTCTATTGCTTCTGCGCCGGCGGGCTGATCGGCTGCGCGCCGCTGGTGATCGCGATCCTTTACGACCCGCGCTATGCGCCTGCCGGGCTTTATCTGCGCATATTGACGCTGACGCCGCTCTTCATGCTGGCGTCCAACGCCGCCAACGAGACGCTGGTCGCAACGGGCCGCATCCGCGCCACGTTCGAGGCCAATGTCGTCAAACTGCTGTGGCTGGGGGTCGCCGGGCCGATCGCTTATCTGACCCAGGGCGTGATCGGCCTCGTCATCGTCTTTGCGATCATGGAAGTGCCCGCCTTGCTCTTCAAATGGCTGCTGATGCACCGGATCGCGCTGCTCGACCTGCGGCAGGAGCTGCTGTTCCTGGGCGCGGCGCTGGGCGGCATTGCGATCGGCGTGGCGGGCGATCTTATACTACGGCCCTTTTTCTAGTGGCAAACAGCTTCAGGCCGTCGCCGTCACCAGCGCGCCTTGCGGCATCGTCGCCCGCCCTTCGCGCCGGACGCTCCTTAGGAACGTCGTCGACAGGCCGAACAGGATGAAGACGAAGACGGCGGGGCGCGTGCCGAAGCTGTTGAAGAACAGCATCTCCATCATCATGATGAGGGCGGCGAACAGGAAGGTCGCGGCCTCGCGCAGCGGATAGCTTTTCCGCGCGCGCCAGCGCAGCCGCCAGATTTCCTTGAGATAATAGAGGAAGGGCGCGACGAAGAGCAGCAGCCCGCCGATCCCGGTGATGAGCGCGATCCAGATATAGGCGTTGACGTAATCGATGATGCCCTCGCCCTGGCGCATGTCGTTGAGCGTGACCTGAAGCTCGGTCGTGGAATAGCCGGTGATCGGCCGGGCCATGATGACCTCCACCCCCCGGTCGAGCAGGCGGCGACGATAGTCGGAGGATTCGCTGGAATCGCCCGACAGGCCGATGCTTTCCGACACGTCGGGGGAAATGGTGGCGGCGAGCAGCAGCACCGACAGCGCGGCGGTGACCGCGAACCCCTTGCGCAGGATCGAGAAATAGCGGCGGCGGAACAGTTCCGACACGATCATGCCGATGATGAGGCCGATCCACGCGCCGCGCGACTGGGGCGCGAACAGCCCGGCCATCGCGACGGCCAGCAGCAGATGATGATGCCAGGACGATCGGGCAAAGACGCGGCCGAGCCAGAGGCACAGGATGCAGATGGCCAGCACCATCGCGACCGATGTCGGCTCGGTAAACGGCCCGCCGGTGCGCAGATAGCCCGCCCGCTCCTTGACGATCAAAAGGGTCGGCAGGTCGTAATTGGCGTAGAGGATATTGTAGATCGGCCAGCTTTTGGTGAGTTCATAGGCAAGCAGCGTGCCCAGCGTCACCGCGCCGCAGCCGATCCACAGCATGGCGGTGCGGATCTCGTCCAGCGACCGCACGCCGCGCGTCACGATATAATAAGGCAGGCCAAGGTCGAGCGCGACGTTGACGAGCGAGCGCAGCAGATGGGGAAAGCTCGCCTCGCGCGCCAGGCCGAAGCCGATCAGCAGGATGACCGCGCAGGCGGCGGCATCGTGCGCGACAGGAGCACGGCCCTTGGCCTTGTTGAGCGCGATCGCGCCCGCCGCGCCGATCGCCAGCGCGTCGAACACGCCGCAATCGAACAGCTTGAGCGACCCGATCATGACCTCCGTGTCCAGTCCCGGCAGCAGCAGCAGGGCGAAGAGATAGACCGGCACGATCATCGAAAAGCGGCGCGCGACCAGCGGCACGCCGATGCCCAGAGCCAAGAAGAGCAGCCAGATATTGCTCATCGACCAGGCAAGGATCGGCATCCCCGCCGCGATGACCAATGTGCGCCAGACCAGAGCGGGGCGATATTCCGGCTTCAGGCAGAAGCGAAAGAGCAGCAGCGCCGCTGTGCTCACCAGCACGACATGAAGCGCGGGCTTGATGACGAGATAGGCGTCGACGGCCAGGCCGACGCCGATCAGGACCAGCAGCGCCGCAAAGATCAGCCGCATCAGCGTCGTCCTTTCAAAAAGCGCTGCACCGCCTGCATCTTGGGCGCCTCGGCAAGCGGCTGGCCGCCATATTCGAGCAGCCCCCATGACCCATATTCGGAGATCGGCGTGGTAGAGGCGTACAGCGCAAGGTCGCCGCCCATCTCGTCGCGCCAGCGGGCGAGATAGCGGTCATAGGCCGCGCCCATGCGGGGGTCGCGCTGGACGGCGTGGGCAAGGACCATGTCCTTGGTCACCAGATGCTGGCCGCCCTCATAGGTGAGGAAGCGCTTGCCATGGCGGCGCGCCACGTCCCTGTTGGCCTGGGCAAAGGCGAAGGTCGCGTCGATCGCACGGGGCATCTGCGCGAAGACGCGGTCGGTCTCGCCCGATCCATGGCCGCCAAGATCGATCCAGATATAGGGCGCGGTCGCCAGCGCATCGACCCATTTGGCGGTGTCGCCATGGCCAAGGATGGTTTCGGCAAGGTCGGGATTGGCATTCTGGCTCGCCGCGACGCGGATCAGGCG
>JBEVME010000123.1:0-9088 GCA_040508785.1 Sphingobium sp. | reverse complement strand
TTCATGCTTGCGCGCGCAGTGGCGGCGTCAGTATTTCTGCTGCCGTTCGTAAAGCGATTTATAATATTGGATGCGGGTCACGCGCAGCCCGTGCATACCGGAGCGATCGACCGCGCGCTGCCAGCCGGCAAATTCCTCCAGCGTCAGCGAATAGCGTGCGCAGGCTTCATCTACGGAAAGCAGCCCGCCGTTGACGGCGGCCACGACCTCGGCCTTGCGGCGCACGACCCAACGGGTCGTCGCGACCGGCGGCAGGCTTTCCAGCGTCAGGGGCTCTCCCAGAGGACCCACGACCTGGGCTGGCCGGATTTTCTGATTCTCGATCATTCTCACCTCAACGCACGGCACTGGCATCTGTCGATGTCCGGTAACGCATCCCTTATCCGCGTCAGCCCTGAAGAACGGCTAAAGCGCCAAGGTAAACGCACCCTTCATCATTCCTGCCCCACCACAAAGCGGCTCGCGACCAACGGGTTGAAACTGCCCGCGAGACCAACGGCTTCGATCGTGCCGTCGGAACGTGGCGCGAAAATTTCGGCCAGTTCCTGGATCCAGTCTTTCTGTTCATGCTGCCCCCGCAGCATGACGGTGAGTGCCTGCGCGGTCGGACTGCCCGCCTGCGCGGCTGCCGCGGCAGCACGCAGGAACGGCCAGGCCGGTGCGCGGGCAAACCCCGCTTTTCGGAGACCGGTGGGCTTGAGGCCGCCGGATCGCTGAAAACCCAGATCCATGACCCCGATGTAGCGGGCAAAGCATAAGGGCCGGTAAACCCGCCGGTCATCGCTCGTTAGGGCGGGGTGAAGGGAGGCTTAATCGGGGTGGAACGCCGTCGCATCCGGCCCTATATGCGCGGCCATGCTTCCCGATTTCCAGCTGCCCGAACCGCTTTCCGCGCGGCGCATCGTTGTCGCCATGTCGGGCGGCGTCGATTCGTCGGTGGTCGCCGCGCTCGCCGCGAAGACCGGGGCGGAAGTGATCGGGGTGACGCTCCAGCTCTACGATCATGGCGCGGCGGTGGGCCGCACCGGCAGCTGCTGCGCGGGGCAGGACATCCGCGATGCGCGCGCGGTCGCCGACCGGATCGGCATCGCGCATTACGTGTTCGACATGGAAAGCGCGTTCCGCGAATCGGTGATCGCCGACTTCGCCGACGAATATATGGCCGGGCGTACCCCCATTCCGTGCGTGAAATGCAACATGGGGGTGAAGTTCACCGATCTGCTCCAGATCGCGCGGGATCTTGGCGCCGATTGCCTCGCGACGGGTCATTATGTGCGCCGGGTCCTGGGACCAGGCGGGCCGGAGCTGCATCGCGCCGCCGATCCCGCGCGCGACCAGAGCTATTTCCTGTTTGCGACCACGCAGGCGCAGCTCGACTATCTCCGATTCCCGCTAGGGGGAATGCCCAAACCTTATGTGCGCGAGGTCGCCGCCGAGCTGGGGCTGGGCGTGGCGATGAAGCCCGACAGCCAGGATCTCTGCTTCGTCCCCGACGGCGACTATGCCAGGATCGTGCGCAAACTGCGGCCCGACGCGGACGAGGGCGGCGACATCGTCCATATCGATGGGCGCCCGCTCGGTCGGCACAAGGGTATGATCCATTATACCGTCGGCCAGCGCAAAGGCCTGGAGATCGGCGGACAGGCGGAGCCGCTATACGTGGTCCGGCTAGATGCCGAAAAGAAGCGCGTGATCGTGGGGCCGAAGGCGGCGCTGGCGGTATCGGGCGCGCGCCTTTCCGACATCAATTGGCTGGGTGGGGATTACCGGGGTGCGCTGACGGCCAAGGTACGCTCGATGGCGAAGCCGGTGCCCGCACGGCTTGCAGATGGACTGCTGACTTTCGACGCGCCGGAGTTCGGAGTGGCGCCGGGGCAGGCCGCAGTGCTGTATGCCGGCGGCCGCGTGCTGGGCGGGGGCTGGATCGCGACAACCGCCAGCGCTTTGGCGGGCGCCGATTGACTGCGCCTGGCCGTGACAAGGCGAACGACCCGGCTCATGTGAAAAGGGCCTCTCCACACATGCAGAGAGACCCCATATCTGTCAGATCGACCTTTACTTTTCGCCGTTGTCTCGGACGCCGACCGTTGGCACCTCGACCGTTTCCGTCTTCGTGCCGACCACGACTTCCTTGGAATCGACATCGACCTTCGGAAGTTCTCCACCCTTGACGCTGACTTCAGGCATGTCGCCGCCAGCTACATCCGCTTTCCAGAAGCCGGTCGCAAAAAGCAGCCCGACGATCGCAAGCGCCACCACGACGATGATCGCAATCGTTCGACCCGTATTGCTCTTTTGTACGACCACACGATCATTATAGGGATCGTTGCGAACTTCGACCATGACACTCTCCTCGTTAGCAGTCGCGGTTCAACGTGCATTCCAAGCGCATGTTCCGATTGAGAAACATTCTCACAGGTCCAATGACCGCCGATCCTTGCCCTTTCGCCCCTCGCCCCGTAAAGCGCGCGCGTTATGATACAGCCGCTGACCTTCGCCATTCCCAAGGGCCGCATCCTCGAAGAGGCGCTGCCGATGCTCGCGAAGGCCGGTATCGAGCCGGAAGCGGAGTTCCACGACAAGAAGAGCCGCGCGCTGCGCTTCGCCACCAATCGGCCGGACGTGTCGATCATCCGCGTCCGCGCCTTCGATGTTGCCACCTTCGTGGCGCATGGCGCGGCGCAGATCGGCATCGTCGGCTCCGACGTGGTCGAGGAGTTCGACTATTCCGAACTCTATGCGCCCGTGGACCTCGACATCGGCCATTGCCGCCTGTCCGTCGCAGAACCCGAGGGCCTTGCCGACGAGGATGAGGCAGCGATGAGCCACGTCCGGGTCGCCACCAAATATCCCTATCTCACCCGCCGCTGGTACGAAGCGCGGGGTATTCAGGCGGAGTGCGTGAAATTGAACGGCGCGATGGAACTGGCGCCCTCGCTCGGCCTGTCGCGGCGCATCGTCGATCTGGTGTCGTCGGGGGCGACCCTGAAGGCGAACGGACTGGTCGAAACGAGCATCATCATGCAGGTGTCCGCGCGCCTTATCGTCAACCGTGCGGCGTTCAAGATGCGCTCGGCCGAACTGGCGCCGATGGTCGAGGCGTTTCGCAAGGCGGTCGGGGTGAAGGATGCCGCTTAGGCTCGATAGCGCCGACGCTGGTTTCGCTCTTGCCTTCGCCGCGCTGGTCGATGCCCGCCGCGAAGCCGATGAGGATGTCTCGCGCGACGTCGCCGCCATTATCAAGCGCGTGCGCGCCGAGGGCGACGCCGCACTTGCCGACTATACCCAGCGCTTCGACAAGCATGACCTTTCCGTCAGCGGCTGGGCGGTGAGCCCGGCCGAATGCCGCGCCGCGCTCGACACCCTCTCGACGCCGCTGCGCGACGCGCTGGAACTCGCAGCCGCGCGTATCACGGCCTATCATGAGAAACAGCGTCCGCAGGACAGCGACAGCATTGACGGCGCCGGCGTCCGCCTCGGCGCCCGTTGGAACGCTGTTGATGCGGCGGGTCTTTATGTCCCCGGTGGCCGCGCCGCCTATCCCAGTTCGCTGCTGATGAATGTCATCCCGGCAAAGGTCGCCGGTGTGGAGCGGATCGCAATGGTTACGCCCACCCCCGGTGGCGAGATCAACCAGATGGTGCTGGCGGCCGCCGCGATCGCAGGGATTGGCGAGATCTGGCGCGTCGGCGGCGCGCAGGCGATCGCCGCGCTTGCCTATGGCACGGATCGCATCCGCCCGGTGGACGTCATCACCGGCCCCGGCAACGCCTGGGTCGCCGAAGCCAAGCGCCAGCTGTACGGCGTGGTCGGAATCGACATGGTGGCGGGCCCGTCCGAAATCGTCGTGGTGGCCGACGGCAAGAACGATCCCGAATGGATCGCCGCCGACCTGCTGAGCCAGGCGGAGCATGACCCGACCAGCCAGTCGATCCTGTTCACGAACGACGCCGCCTTTGCCGACGCGGTGGCAAGGGCGGTCGACGGGCAGCTGATGCAACTCGCGACGCGCACGGTCGCGACGACCAGCTGGCAGGCCAATGGCGCGATTATCGTCGTGCGCGATTTCGCGGAGGCGATGCCGCTGGTCGACCGGCTGGCGGCCGAGCATCTGGAGCTCGCGGTCGACGATCCCGACGCGCTGTTCTCGCAGGTGCGCCATGCCGGCTCGGTCTTCCTGGGCAGGATGACGCCCGAGGCGGTCGGCGATTATGTCGCCGGGCCGAACCATGTGTTGCCAACCGGGCGTCGGGCACGCTTTTCCTCGGGCCTTTCCGTGCTGGACTTCATGAAGCGCACGAGCTTTCTCAGCCTCGACCGGCCGGCGATCGACGCGATCGGCCCGGCGGCGGTGGCGCTTGCGGAGGCGGAGGGGCTTCCGGCACATGCGGCATCGGTGGCGTTGCGCCTGCGCTAGGGCCGGTATAGGGGGCACGGCATGAACGACCGATCGAAATCCCGCTCTGCCGCGCGGCTCGCTGCCGTGCAGGCGCTCTACCAGCTGGAGATGGAGCCCAGCCCGCTCGCCCCGCTGCTGCACGAATTCCACGAACATCGCCTGGGCGCGACGATCGAGGACGTGACCTATGCCAAGGCGGAGGAAGCCTTTTTCGACGATGTCGTTGCCGGCGTGGACAAGCGCCGCGCGGAAATCGACACGCTGATCGCGGCGCGGCTGTCGAGCGGGTGGAGCCTCGACCGGCTCGACCGGCCGATGCGCCAGATATTGCGCGCGGGCACCTATGAGCTGCTGGCCCGCAAGGACGTGCCCACGGGCAGCGTCATCAGCGAATATGTCGACGTCGCCCATGCGTTCTACGACCGGCGCGAGGCCGGCTTCGTCAACGGCCTGCTGGACGCCGTGTCGAAGGACGTGCGCTGATCAGCGCGCGGTCGCGCTGAACGCAAAGGTCAGCGCTACATCCGGCGCCATGTCTCCACTGCTGCCGCCATTGCCTACGCCGAAGGGCGCACGGGCGATGCTGGCGGATCCGCTGACCTTGCGGGTCTTGCCGGTGCCGGCCAGGGTGAAGCGGATGGTCTGCGGCCGCGACACGCCCTTCAGGCTCAGCGTCCCCCGGGCGCGGTAGCTGTTGGCGCCGGTCTGTTCCGCGCCCTTCGCGGTGAAGATGGCGGAGGGATGCGCGGCGACGGCGAAAAATTCCTCTCCCGCCAGCATGCCGTCCTGATAATCGTCGCCCACGGTCGCGCTGGCGAGGTCGATGACGACCTTTATGGCGGCGCTGTCCGGATGGTCCGGATCCATGACGATGTCTGCGGTCCACTTGCCGAAGCGCCCGGCGATCGTTTCCGCGCCGTTGCCTACCGAAAAGCCGATGCTGCCGCCCGGCTGCACGGCCCAGGCCGGCGGCGGAGCGGCAGGTTTAGCTTCCTCCGCGCCATTGTCGGCAGGCGCGACGGTATTGGTCGCATTGGCCGGCACCTCGGCCCGTTCCTCGTCCGGCGCATCCATATCTCGCGCGACGGAGACTGGCTTCGGCGCGATGGGTGCCGGCGCAGGAAGGATCGCCTTGCCCAGCACCAGTCCGGCCAGGATCAGCGCGGGCAACAGGACAAGCAGCACCCGGCTGCGCCCTGGCATCATCCGCCACAACAGGCCGTCTCCCATGAGCATGTGATGGCGAAGCGCGCCCGCGACATGGAGCAGGAACAGCGCGATGCCGAGCAGGGCGAGCAGCCCATGTGCGCCCTCCGCAGCGCCGTGGGCGCCCATCGGCAGCGGCAGGTGGGGCAGGGGGATAAGGCCGAAGACCAGCGTCGGCACCTTGACGTTCGCGGTTGATACCAACGCCCAGCCGGTCAGCGGCGCGCCCAGCATGAAGACATAGAGCCCGGCATGGACGGCGCTGGCAAGCGCTCCCTGCCAGCCGCCTTCCAGCTTGGGCGGGCGCGGCTTCCAAGTGCGGATGAAGATTCGCGCCAGCGTCAGCACCAATATCGTGATGCCGACCGACTTGTGTAGCTGGAACAGCGAGAAGCCGCGCGCGCCTAGCCCCTCCAATGCCCATCCGACGCTGATCTGGAACGCCAGCAGCGCGGCGATCGCCCAGTGGAGGGCAATGGCGGCCAGACTGTAACGCTGCGGCATGGCGGCTCCTTCGCTATGACCCGTGAAAGCTATGGCGCGCGCCGGCCGAAGTCCATGCCACGACGGAGAAACGATGGGCTGCAAGGCGGGTCCCCCCGGGCACCGCGAAATGCCGGCTGTGTCAAAAAGGTCGCAGCTCCCGGATTTTAACCCGCGTCATTGCATCCCCCGCAGCGAAGAGTATGAGGCGGTAAAACGCGCAGGGAACCGCAGAATATGGCCAAACCCGAAGCATGGCGACTGAACCCTGAGGCCTATAGCTTCACCACCCTGTTCGACACCCGGTTCCAGGATGTCGACACGATGGGGCATATCAACAACGTCGCGATCTCGGGCATTTTCGAAACGGCGCGCATCCGTTTCCATCATCATCTTGGCCGTCATCCCCAGGAACAGGGCGTTCGTTGGCTCGTGGCGGCGGTCTCGCTCAACTTCATCGAGGAATCCCACTTCCCCTATCCGCTGGAGGTCCGCTGCGGCATTGGCCATATCGGCCGCACCAGCTGGACGATCAGCTCCGCCGCCTTCCAGAAGGGCAGTTGCGTCGCGACCTGCGACACGACCGTAGTGACCCACGGCGCGGAAGGGCGTCGCGAGATCGACGAAAATCTGCGCGCCTCGATGGAGCGCAATGCGCTCAAGCAACCCGGCTGATCGCGGCCTGACCTCGCGCGTCAGGTGAAGCCGTGCATCCGGCGCGACCATTGCAGCGCGATGACCCCACCCTTCACTGGCTGGATCATCACCACCGCCAGCAGCAAAGCGAGTGCAGGCCACAAGGCAGCCTGGATGCCGAGCGGGATCGCGAAGGCCGCATTGACCTCTATCATCAGCGGCAGCATCAGATGCCCGAGCAGCAGGATGACGATATAGGCCGGAAAATCGTCGGCCTGATGGCCCTGCCATGACTGGCCGCAATGTGCGCACGCGTCCGCCGGGCGCAGGAAACGGTCGAACAGCTTGCCTTCCCCGCAGGCCGGGCAGCGGCAGCGCAGGCCGCGCCGCAGCGCCGGAGCCAGGGGACGTTCGGCGATGGCGGCGGGTTCATCCATGGCGGGTCATGTAGAGGCCGTGCGCTGCGCAAGCAACCGGGACAATCGGCAACGCCCTTCCGCCTTTGTCAAAGCCTGATATGAGGGGCGCGATGCGGCTCCCCGGACCCAGCGAAGCCTATGCCCTTTTCGACGATGCGCGTGTGCATGGGGCGGCTCCCGCACGCCTGTATCGCGACCCGGTCGACATCATCGTCGCGCGCCGGATCAAGGAGGTGCAGCCCGCGCTCGATCGCCTTGCCGATGCGCGGGAGCAGGGCCTTCACGCCGCCGGCTTCCTCTCCTACGAGGCGGGGCTGGCGCTGGACGATCGCCCCCATGCCCTGATCCGTGCGATGCGCCCCCCGGCGCCGGGCGACATTCCGCTGCTGTGGTTCGGCCTGTTCGAGGGGGTGCGACCGATCGACGCGGATGCCGTCGCGGCATTGCTGCCCGATCCCGGCGGTGCATCGGTTGCGCCGCCCAGGCCGCTCATCGGCCGCGCCGACTATGAAGCGGCCTTTGCGCATGTGCAGGAACTGATCCGGGCCGGGGATATCTATCAGGTGAACCTGACCTTTCAGTGCGAGGTGGATTTCACAGGCGATCCGGTGGCGCTCTATGCCGCGCTGCGCGCACGCGCACGGGCGGGCTATGGCGGCATCATCCGCACCGGCGCGCACGACCTGTTGTCCTTCTCGCCCGAACTGTTCTTCACCCTGGTGCGCGGCCAGCTGACCGCGCGGCCGATGAAGGGCACGGCCGCGCGCATTGCTGATCCCGGAGCAGACGCCGCGGCTGTCCGCGAACTCGCGCTCGACGACAAGCAGCGTGCCGAAAACCTCATGATCGTCGACCTCCTGCGCAACGACCTGTCGCGAGTGGCGCAGGCAGGCAGCGTCACCGTGCCGGAGCTGTTCCGGGTCGAAACCTATCCCACCGTGCACCAGATGGTATCCACCATCCGCGCCCGCATCCTGCCCGGCCTGTCGGCGGTGGATGCGCTGCGCGTGCTGTTCCCGTGCGGCTCGATCACTGGCGCGCCCAAGATAAGGGCGATGGAAATCATCGATGCGGTCGAAACGGGACCGCGCGGCATATATACTGGCGCGATGGGGTGGATCGACCCCAAAGGCAATGCCGCGTTCAATGTTGCCATTCGCACCATTTGCGTCGAAGAAGGCGCGCAGGTGGGGCGTCTGGGGCTTGGATCGGGCATCGTGGCGGATTCGGACGTTGCGTCCGAATGGGCGGAATGTCTGGCCAAGGGGCGTTTCCTCTCAACCACTTGACTCCTGACGCGGCGGAGTTTCGATAGCATTCATGTCCATGGCTGACGGCAGGTTCGATCTTCTCGAGACGATGGCGTTCGATCCGGTCGACGGCATCCGGCTGCTCGACCTTCATCTGGAGCGGCTGCGCGACGCAGCGGCCGCGCTCGACTTCGCGTTCGACCGACACGCCGCTCGCAACGAATTGCAGGCCGCGACCTTTCGCCTGCGCGAGCGGAGCCGGTTGCGGCTGCTGGTGTCGCGCCGGGGGACGCTGGCGATCGAGGTGCGCGAACATCGCACCTGGCCCCAGGCGATCATGCAGGTGAAGATCGTGCCCCGCAACGCGCCGGCGGACGACCCGCGCCTGCGCCACAAGACCACCGACCGGTCGGTCTACCGCGACGCGCTCCAACGCGGCGGCACCTATGAGGTGCTGATGACCGACGCCGACGGCTATCTGACCGAAGGCTGCTTTTCCTCGATCTTCGTCGAGCGCAACGACAAGCTGGTGACACCCCCGCTGTCGCGCGGTGTGCTGCCCGGCATATTGCGCCGCAGCCTGATCGAAATGAGAGAGGCCGTGGAAGGCGACATCCGCCTCCACGACCTGGAAAAAGGCTTCTTCATCGGCAATGCCGCGCGCGGCATGGTGGCGGCGACGCGCATTCGATAGC
>JBEVME010000084.1:0-10127 GCA_040508785.1 Sphingobium sp. | reverse complement strand
GTGGGCGGCCGTCCGACCCTCGCTCAACTGTAATAGCCGGGCGCCTTGATATAGGTCGGGAAGGATTCCCGATCGTGGCCGAAGAACAGCTCTGCATCATGTTTTTCGGCAAGCTCGCGCAGACGGACCATCGAATCATAGGATTTGACCGGATCGACGTGCAGGCTCTGGATCGCCATCGTCTCTAGGCTGCGTTTGGCGTAGCAGGCGTCGCCGGTGAAGATCATCGGTCGCCGGTCCGATAGCTGCACCATCAGGCTGTAATGGCCCGCCGTATGTCCGGGCGTTTCGAACAGGGTGATGCCCCTGGCGACCTCCTGATCGCCCGTCACCATTTCCAGTTTCGGCTTATAGTCGCCATGCGCCTCGAGGAAGCTGCCGTCGAGATAGCCGGGCGCCTCGGTGACGGGATGCGGATGGGCGAAGGCCTCCACCTCATGCTTGTGGCAGATGGTGGTGGCGCAGGTGCACAGCCTGTTCCCGCCGACATGATCGAAATGATAGTGGGAATTCATCACGACATTGATGTCCGACGGCCTGAACCCGATCAGGTTGAGCTGTCCGGCGAGCGTCTGCCGCTCGCTCTGCATCGCGGTTTCCTGGCCGGTGCGGGCGTTGATGGATTGCGACAGGGTCCGGTCCATGCCGCTGTCGAACAGGAACAGCCCGTCCTGATGATCGATCAGCACGCCGTAGATCGGGAAGCGATAGGGTCCCGACGGCCCGATGTTCCAGAACATGATATAGCCGTCGACGACGAACGATCCGCTATCGAGCAGATAGACCTTTGTCTTTTTCATATGTCACGCCTCTCCAGCGTCGATTATCCTGGCCTACCAGGTCAGCCACAGGCTGTGCATGCTCATGATGACGCCGCCGCGGATCGGCTCCATCGGCTTGCTCTCGTCGATGCGGAAGGTCGGCAGGTCGCGCAGCATCACTTCGTAGAGGACCCGCAGTTCCATCTTGCCCAGATGGCGGCCCAGGCAGACATGGCCGCCGGTGCTGAACGCGCCATGGGTGCGGCCGGCGCGGTCCAGGTCGACGGTCAGCGGATCGGCATTCACCTCTTCGCTCAGGCCATAGAGCGGCAGCATGTTCCACACCATTTCGCCCGGCTTCATCGTCACGCCGCCAAGCTCGGTCTCCTTGAGCACGACGCGGGGCGTGTGGGTGAAGGTGTAGCGGCGCAGCAATTCGTCCACGGCCGCCGGAATCTTCTCCGGGTGCGCCCGCAGTTCGTTCTGGAAATCGGGATTGCGCGCCATATGCGCGATGCCGAAGGACATGGCGTTGGTGACGGTATCGAGGCCGGCGAGGAACAGCAGGAAGCCGATCGAGACCAGCTCGTCCGTCCGCAGCTTGCGGCCCTGAAAATCCTCGGCGATCAGGTGCGAGATGAGGTCATCGCCCGGTTCGGCCTGCTTGGCCTGCACCAGCTGCATTACAGCGCCGACGATCTGCTGGCCCAAGGCCACGCGCGTCGCAGCATCCGTGGTCGCGAAGAAATCGGTGCAGAGCGTGCGGAATTCCTCATAGCGTTCCAGCGGGAAGCCCGCGAATTCCATGAAAACCTTGATCGGCAGCGGACCTGCAATCTCCTCGACGAACTCCGTCCCGCCTTTCGCCTTGGCCGCCGCAATCAGCGCCTCGGCCCGGCCGCGCGCCGATTCTTCGAGCCGGCGAATGCTGCGCGGCTCGAAATAGGACATCATCAGACGGCGATATTGCAGATGTTCGGGCGGATCGAGCGACATGGGGATCATGCGCGGCGCATCCGCGCGCGCGGGAATGCTCGTCTGGCTGTTGGAGAAATATTCCGGCGTGCGCAGCACCGTGTCCATCAGCTTGGGATCGAGCACGACCCAATGGCCTTCATTGGCCGGGGTCCAGAAGATGCCGGGCGCGGTATCGCGCATCCTGGCGAAGGCGAGGTGCGGGTCGTCCGCAAAGATCGCGTCGCCGTAAATATCATAGTCCCGCACATGGGCGGGATCGACATGGGTGGGGACGGTGGCAAGGTCGTTCATGCGTTCGAACCTTTCGGCAAACGGCAAAGGAAAAGGGCGGCGGTCATTGCTGGCTCTGCGGCGTGGTGACGCGCAGGCCGTCGAGTGCGGGCGTGATCTCGATCTGGCAGGCAAGGCGCGAATGCGGGCCAGCGGCAAGGCAGCATTCCAGCATGGACGCTTCCATCTCGCCTGGCGGCCCGACCGTAGCGAACCAGTCGGGATCGACAAAGACGCCGCAGGTCGCGCAGGCGCAGCAGCCGCCGCAATCGGCGTCTATGCCGGGCACGCCATTATCCTTGGCGGTGCGCATCAGGCTGTCGCCAAGCTTCGCCTCGATACAGCGCTCGGTCCCCAGATGATCGGTAAAAGTGACTGTCGGCATGAAAAAGCTGCATCCTCTTGCGGCCATGCAGACTGCATGTAAGCCGTCGGGCTGTCAAGCATTGGCAATGGTGCGATGCACCTCGCGCGCCGCGTCGCTCTGCGATAAGGATGGTGGCCATGACAGAGATGAGCAGCATAGCGACAGGGGCGCGGAGGCCGGATTCGGCAGCGCCCGCCCGTGCGCGGCAGGCGCGGGAAACGCGTGCGGCACTGATCGCCGCCGCGCGTCAGGTGTTCGCCGAAAAGGGATATCATGCCGCCGGCACACACGAGATCGTGGCCGTCGCCAAGGTGACGCGCGGCGCGCTCCAGCATCATTTCCCGCGCAAGGAAGACCTGTTCCTCGCCGTGTTCGAACAGGTGCAGAGCGACATGATAGCCCGCGCCGCGCAAGGGGCGGGTCCCGACGCGCAAGGCCCCGATGTGGAAGGCGATGCCGAACGTGGCACCTGGCCTCGTCTGAAAGCCGACCTCATCGCCTATCTTCAGGCCGCGACCACGCCCGAAGTGCAGCGAGTCGTGCTGACCGACGGGCCGGCCGTGCTGGGCTGGACCGAATGGCGCAGGCTGGAAGCCTATTATGGTCTTGGCATCATCATGGCCGGCGTGGAACATGGCATCGCCGCGGGGTTCATCCGACCGCAGCCCGCTGCGCCCCTCGCCCACCTGATCCTGTCGGTGATCGACGAGGCGGCGCTGATGGTCGCCAATGCGCAGGACCCGGTGACCGCCATGCGCGACGCGCAGGTCGCGCTCGACACGATGCTGTCGCATCTGGCCTGACCATCGACCGGGGCCGCAGGCGCAATGCGATTGACGCCATCCCCACGGTCGGGATAGTCGCGTTCAACCTGCATGGATATGGAGAGCAAGATGGATCCGCGCGTCAACATGCTCATGACCGGCGCCAGGAACGTGCCGGCGCTGCGCAAATTCTACGAGGAAGGCCTGGGCTGGACCCCCTGGGGCCAGGCCAGCGACACGCTCGCCATGTACAAGCTCGGCACCGCCGTGCTGGTGTTCATGCCGGCGGCCTATCTGGCGGCGGAGAGCGGCATAGCTGCGGTCGACACGCCCAAGATCATCAACGCCATCTTCGTCCCCACCAAGGAGGATGTGGACCGCGACTTCGCACAGGCGGTCGCGGCCGGGGCCACCGTGACCAGCCCGATTCGCGATCGTGACGGCGGTCTCTATTCGGGCTATTTCGCCGACCCGGAAGGCAATGGCTGGGAAGTCGTGTGGAGTCCGCACATGCCGCTCGGCCCCGATGGCGGGCTGACCTTCGCCGGCGCCTGACCCGATACCGAAGGGGCAAAGCCCCGGCTTAATCACTGTAGAATGATGGGAGAGAGACATATGGCCGAACGTGATCCGGAAATTCAGCACGTCATCGACGAATCGAAGATCCGCAACCTGCTCGACAAATATCCGCGCGCGCTCGACCGGCAGGATCATGACCTGCTGGCTTCGCTGTTCCATCCCGGCGCGATCGATGACCATGGCGTGTTCAACGGCAGCGCGACCGGCTTCGTCGAATTCATGCGCAAGGGGTCGAAGCCCGGCGTGCACTGGACCCATCATAACGGCACCCAGATCGTCGAGATCAAGGGCGACGTGGCGGAGTGCGAGACCTACACGATCGCGCTGGCGCGCATGGGCGCGGCCGGCGAACCGGGCCATGACCGCGAGATATTCCTGCGCGTGCGCTATCTCGACCGGGTCGAGAAGCGCGACGGCGTGTGGAAGATCGCTCACCGCCGCGTCGTCTATTCGCCCTGCAAGATCACCAAGGTGCTGGAAGAATTCCCGCTCAATCCGGATGAATGCCTGATGGAAGCGCCCTTCCCGAACGATCCGGTCTTCAACTGGTGAAGGCGGCCACGGTCAGGCCCCGGTAAAGCGGGGCGTGCGGCGGGTCAGGAACGAATCGATCGCCTCGCGGTGATCGGCGGTGCGGCGGAGGCGGCCGAAAGTGTCGGCCTCCAGCGTCCCCGCCGCATCATAGTCGAGCGAAGCGGCCGCGCGCAGATTGGCCTTGATCGCGGCGGCTGCGGCAGGTGGCGTCGCCAGCAGCATCGCGACATGCTCGGCCAGCAGCGCGTCGATGTCCCCTTCGTCCGCCACGGCGTCGACCAGGCCAATGGCGCGGGCTTCGTCGGCGATCAGTTGGTTGCGCATGGCAAAGCGGAAGGCGGCGCGGGGGCCGATCAGATCGGCCAGCAGCCAGGTCGCGCCGAGATCACCGGCAAGGCCGATGCGTCCGTAGGCGAACACGATCTTGGTACCGGAAACGGCCAGGCGGAAGTCGCAACCCAAGGCGAGCGCCAATCCGCCGCCGGCGACCGCGCCACGCAGCAGGCAGATGCTGGGCTTGGGCGACATGAGCAAGGCGCGCGCGGGTGCGAGCGCGGCGGCGAGCAGATCAGCCTCCTCGGGCCGGTCTGCCTGCGCGGTCGCGTTCAACCCCTTGAGGTCGCCGCCGGCGCTGAACACGGGACCCGTTCCGGTCAGCACCAGGACGCGCACAGCCGGATCAGCTTCGCACCGCGCGATCGTAGCGGTCAACTCCGCCAGCAGAAGCGGATTGACGGCGTTGCGTGCCTCCGGTCGGTTGAGGCTGAGGGTGGCCACGCCATCCGCCACATTCGTCTCGATCCAGTCGCCCATCGCTTCGTCCCGTCGTTGCTTGCCGGCTCGCGATAGCGCGCGCCGCCGATCGTTGACAGGGGCGTTCCAAACATTCAGTCTGCATGTAAAGCAGTTTGACCGCGCCGCGCTTCAAATCGCGACGCGACTGTGCGAAAACCCATCTCAAACAGACGCCGCGACCGGCGCATGTCTTTCGGAGAGTGACATGGCATCCACCGCAGACCCTGCCGGCTTCATCATTCCGGCGCATGTCCCGCCGGAGCGCGTTTGGAACCATGACATCAACGCTTTCGCGCGCGAACTGGACGATCCGTTCGTGGCCACGGCGCGGCTGCACGACGGGCCGGACCTCATCTATTCGCCTGGTACCGCGCGCGGCAATCCATGCTGGATTCCGACCCGATACAAGCTGCTCAACGACATCTTCATGGATGCCAAGCGCTTTTCCAGCGAACAGAATATCGGGGTCAACCTGCTGCTGGGCGTGGACTGGCGGCTCAACCCGCTCGAGATCGATCCGCCCGCGCATATGGGTTACCGCCAAGTGCTCCAGCCGTGGTTCCAGCCGAGCGCGGTCAAGGAGCTGGAAGGCATGATCCGCCGGGTCGCGTGCGAACTGATCGCCGCGTTCGAGGAAGAGGGCGGCTGCGAATATGTCGATGCCTTTGCCAGCCTGTTCCCATCCTATGTGTTCCTGGAGCTGCTGGGTCTGCCCCGTTCCATGCTGCCGCAATTTTTCGAATGGGAACATACGTTCATCCGGTCGCCCGATATGGGCGCGCGCATCGCGGCGGCGCGTGGGATCAAGGATTATCTGGAAACCTACCTGGAGGAGCGCCGCGACGATCCGCGCGACGACCTGGTTACCGGCATCCTGACCGCGCAGATAAAGGGTCGCCCGCTCGACCATGGCGAGATCATGGGCATGGTCATGGTGCTGTATTTCGGCGGGCTGGATACGGTCGCGTCGAGCATCGGCTGGTATATGCGGCATCTGGCGAAGGATCGCGCGCTGCAGGTGCGGCTGCGGGAGAATCCCGAAGAGATACCCGGCGCGGTGGACGACATGCTGCGCGCCTATGGCGTGGTCGCGACGCGGCGCACGGTGACGGAGGATCTGACGATCGACGGGGTCGAGATGCGCAAGGGCGATTTCGTGCTGATGCCTGGCTATCTCGCCAGCCGCGATCCGCGCCAGTATGACGATCCGCACATGGTCGATCCGGCGCGCAAGGCGCGGCATGTGACGCTGGCGACCGGCGTACACAACTGCCTGGGCGCGCATCTGGCGAAGCGGGAGATCGCGATCGTGCTGGAGGAGTTCCTGGCGCGGTTCGACAATATCCGCATCCCCGAGGGCGAACAGGATGAATGGCAGACCGAGGGCGTCTGGGCGGTGACCAGACTCCCCCTCGTCTGGGATCGCTGAGCGATGACGCAAACGGTCTCGCGCGAACCCTATAGCGTGGCGGTCGACCAGCAGGTGCTGGACGATCTGCAGGCGCGGCTGGCACTGACGCGGCTCCCGGTGGTCCCGACGGGAGATCCCTGGGCGCATGGCACCAGCCTTGCCTATCTGAAGCAGCTGGTTGCCTACTGGCGCGAGCGGTTCGACTGGCGCGCATGGGAACGGCGGATCAACGGATTCGAGCAATATCGGATCGGCGTCGACGGGTTCGACATCCATGTGCTGGTCCGCCGCGCGGCTGATCCTGCCGCCTTGCCGGTGCTGCTGACCCATGGCTGGCCGGGGTCGATCGTCGAGTTTCTGGATGTGGCCGACCGGCTCGCCGATCCGGCGGCGCACGGCGTGGAAGGACCGGCCTTCACCGCTGTCATCGCCAGCCTGCCGGGCTATGGCTTTTCCGCGCCGCCCGCTGCGCCGGTGACGCCGGCGACAGTGGCCAGGGCGTGGCACAGGCTGATGACCGAGGGACTGGGCTTTGCCCGCTATGGCGCGCATGGGGGCGACTGGGGCGGGGTCATCACGTCGTTGCTGGCGCTGGACAAGCCCGAGGGGCTTTGCGCGATCCATTTGTCCGGCGCGACCCAATCGGCGCCGTGGAGCATCAAGGACCAGCCGCTCGACGCCGACGAAGAGGCCTATCTCGCCGTGTCGCGCGGGCGGATGGCGGCGGAGGCGGGATATCAGACGATCCAGGGCACGCGGCCCGCGACGCTGAGCTATGGCCTCACCGATTCGCCGGCGGGCCTTGCCGCCTGGATCGGCGAGAAGTTCCGCAACTGGACCGACCGCGACGGCGGCGACGATCCTACGGTGGGCATGGACGTGCTGCTGGCGAACATCATGTTGCACTGGCTGCCGGGGCCGGGGCCGGCGACCTGGATGTACCGCTACCTGATCGACGGCAGTGCGTTGACCCTGCCCGAGGGCCGGCGGATCGAACTGCCGACCGGCATCTGCTCCTTCCCGAATGATTTTGGCCCGCCCGCGCCGGAACGCTGGTTGCGCCGGTCGTACAACCTCCGCAACCGCACGATCGCGAGCGGCGGCGGGCATTTTCCGGGCATCGAACGGCCGGTGGAGCTGACCGAGGATATCAGGCGCTATTTCGCGAGCCTGGACGGGTGATCCGTTGGCGTGGGGCGCGCTGCCGGCGTCTTGCGCTTCCGCTGTGGCATGAACAACCGGCACTGGACCGGCACCGGCCTGCGCGGGACCCCGCATCGCTTCCCAACGGGAAGAAGCGGGGCCCCGGATCAGTGCCGGGACAGCGTGGTCAATCCTCGATCATCGTGATCGCGCGTTCCGGGCAGGCTTCGACCGCGCGCTCGGCGAGGTCGCGCTGGTCCGCGGGGACTTCGAATGGCGGCATCCGATTATAGCCGTCGTCGTCAAGTTCGAACAGGTCGGGCGCATAATTGTAGCACATCGCATGGCCCTGGCATTTGGCATGGTCGACGATGATCTTCACTGAACGGTCTCCGGCACGCGAGCACTCCTTTGCGATGGTTGGTCGGGCGCGTCGCGCAGCCCGCGGATAAGGCGGCCGGGGAACTGCCCGGTCCGCTCGCCTTCCAGCCGGACGGGTACGCCCGACACCAGGGTCGCGACATAGCCGCTGGCGGGTTGCGCCATCCGGCGCCCGCCCGACGGCAGGTCGTACACGACCTCGGGGAAGGCCAGGTGCATGTCGGCGAGATCCAGCACGTTGACGTCCGCCTTGTAGCCGGGGGCGAGCAATCCGCGATCGAGCAGGCAGGCGGCGGTGGCCGGCACGCTGGTCAGCGCCTTTACCATCTCGGGGAGGCCGATCCGCTCGCCTGCCCGGTCGCGTACCCAATGGGTCAGCGCGAAGCTGGGATAGCTGGCGTCGCAGATCAGGCCGTAATGCGCGCCGCCGTCGCCCAGCGCCACGACGGTGTTGGGGTGCTGCATCATCTCCAGCACCTGATCGAGCGAGTCGGTGCGATAATTGGCGACGGGCAGATAGAGGATCGCATGGCCCTCATTCTCCAGCAGCGCGTCGTAGGCGAGTTCCTCGACGCTGGCGCCCTCGGTCGTGGCGCGCTTCGACAGCCGTTCCTCGGCGCGCGGCTCGTAGCAGGGCGGATCGGACAGGGGGAACATCTGGTCGGTCATCGCGGCCAGCCAGGTGATGAACGGATTATGATGCACCGACGGCTCCGACAGGATGCGCGCGCGCACCTCCGGCTCCCGCATCTTCGCGACCCGCTCGGCGAGCGGCAGATGCGCGATATCCTTGTAGCTCTGGCGGAAGGAGAAGGGGTGGTAGGACAGGTCGAGGCCGAAGCTGATGCCGACGGCGCGGGCCGCCACCTGGCCGCGCATCGTCACGCCTTCGGCATTGGCCTTCTCCACCAGCTTCAATATCTCGCGCCAGCCGCCGGGATAGGCCGGCGCCTCCACCAGGGTGAAGGAGAGCGGGCGGCCCGACACTTCGGCGAAGCGGCGCATCAGGTCGAAATCGGCCGTCGCGCCGACGGGAATGCCGGGGAAGTCGGTTATATATTCGAGGATGCCGGTGCCGCTTGCCTTGATCGCGCGGGCGATCGTCATCAGTTCCTCCTCGCTTGCCGTCTCGGCAGGCGCAAGCTTGCCGTCGAGGCCACGATGGATGAGCGTGCGCGAGGTCGAGAAACCGATCGCGCCGGCGTCGAGCGCTTCCTTGACGATGGCGGACATCTTGGCGAGATCGTCGGCCGAGGCCGGCTCGCGATCGGCGCCGCGCTGGCCCATGACATAGACGCGCAACGGCCCGTGCGGCAGCATCGCGGCGAAATCCGCATCGCACTCGCGCGCTTCCAATGCATCGAGATATTCGGGAAAGGATTCCCAGTTCCAGGGCAGCCCCTCGGCCATGACGGCTTCGGGAATATCCTCGACGCCCGCCATCACCTGCACCAGCAGGTCGCGCTGGTCGACCTTGCACGGAGCGATGCCGACGGCGCAATTGCCCATGATGACGGTGGTGACACCATGGTCGGTCGAAGGGACCAGCCGTTGATCCCACATCACCTGCCCGTCATAATGGGTGTGGATGTCGACGAAGCCGGGCGTCACATGCCGGCCATGGGCGTCGATCAGCTGGCGCGCTGGGCCGAGATCGGACCCGATCGCGACGATGCGGTCGCCGTCGATCGCGACGTCGGCCCGATAGGGCGTGCCGCCGCTGCCATCGACGATGGTGCCCCCGACGATCTTGATATCATGCATCTGTCTTCTCCTCGACGTCCCACAGCAGTGACAGCCGATCGACCGTGTAGACGAGGCCCGCGTGCATCGTCGGCTGGTCGTCCGGATCGAGCCGGAAGGTGGGGATGCGTGCGAACCATTCGGTGAGCAGCACGCGCAGCTCCAACCGCGCCAGATGCGAGCCGAGGCAGCGATGGACGCCCGTCCCGAAGGTGACCGGCGGTTGCTTGCGGCGCAGGATCACCTGATCGGGGTCTTCATAGACGCTGTCGTCCAGATTGGCGGCGGGCAGCAGCAGGTGCAGACGGTCCCCTTCCTTCATCGGTACGCCCCGATAGTCGATGTCGCGGGTCACGCGACGGGCGACCGAGCTGACCGCATAACGGCGCAGCAGCTCCTCG
>JBEVME010000061.1:0-47886 GCA_040508785.1 Sphingobium sp. | reverse complement strand
TCATCATGCGGCGCGCCGATCCATCGCTCTGAATTCTCAATCACAGAAGTAGATAATATTGGCAACGCAAATACGTCTTTCTTCCGGACAAGCGGAGCTATCGGCTCGGCGGGGTGTCGGACAGCGACCGACGCCGACGCCGAAGCGCGGCCATTCACGCGCGGGATGAAGCTGCAAACGCCGGGGGAACCAGCGGGGACCCGCTCCGTTGAATAGCGGTGCCTCGCAGGAGTAGATCATGGAAGAGAAGCGGCCTGGGCAACAGCCGGAAGCTGACAGGTTTTCCGCAAGCCCCGACATCCAGGAACTGGCGGCCCCGCGTCCCAGTGCGGTTCAGACCGACAAGGAGCGTGCGCTGATCGCCGAGGCCCAGCGACGCGCCGAGCGCGACCGAGAGGCATTGCGCGCCGGCAACCATGGCGACCATCAGGGATCGGAGGGTTTCGTGCAATGACGCTGGCGGCGGGGGCCGATATCGCTCCACCACCGCCGGACGGGTAGCGGGCGCTTACATCTGCCGTTCGGGGGTCGCGACCCGCAAACCGTCGAGGTCGGGACTTAACGGGATCTGGCAGGACAGTCGGGAATTGGGCCGCCGGTCGGTCATCGCGCCGTCCAGCAATTCATCCTCCATCTCGCTCATCGGGGGGAGCAGGTCGAGCATCCCCGGATCGACGAAGACGTGGCAAGTGGCACAGGAAAGGCCGCCGCCGCATTCCCCGATTATCTCGCCGATTCCGTTGTTCAGCCCGACGCGCATGACGGACTCGCCCACTTGGCCATCGACAGTCTGGGCCTCGCCACTGCTGCTTTCAAATGTCAGCTTGACCATGAAATGCCCTTTCAGGATGCGAGAATTTTATCGAGGACGGGGATGACCGCGGCGCTGAAATTCACCGGATCGTCTGTCGGAGCGAAATGGCTGAGGCCCTTCATCTCGCGATAAATGACCTTTGGGAACAGTCGGGCCACCGCAGGTCCGCCATGCTCTTCATCGGTCGCCACCGGATCATATTCGCCCGCCAGCAGATAGACCGGCACAGAAATGTCGTGGAGCGGCGCGCCATCGAGAGTGAGGTTGTGTCCGTCGAGGAAATAATCATTGTCGCCAGCGTAGACACCGGGGAAATTCGAGCGGTAGATCCAGTAGAGTTCGCGCCGGAACGGCTCGGGCCCCAGCGGCGAGGTGCCGTTGAAATTGCCCGTGCTGTAGATTTCCGTCGAGATGCGGTTGTCACGGCACATATTGTTCCACGCGGCCATATAGGGGTCGCCCGGCCGGGGGTTGTCGAGCGTGCCGTTGAGGGAAACCAGCCCCTTGAAGCGATCACCATGCGCCGAGGCGAGATCGAGCGCCAGCTGTCCGCCGACCGAGCAGCCCATGAAGACGGGCCGCTGGATTTCCAGCGTCTCCATGAACGCCAGGACGAAGGCGATCATCCATTCCTTGGTCGGCAGATAGGGTCGTTCCCACCAGCGTTCCGAAGTCGGCGGCAGCGAGCGGCCATGATAGGGCATGTCGTAGCTGATGACGCGGAAACGACGCTGGAATTCGGGATCGGCAAGCTGATGATGCCACTGCCGCCCGTCGGCGCCGGCGGTGTGCTGGAGCAGCAGCACCGTTTCGCCCTCCCCCGCCGTCTCATAATAGACGCGGTAGCGCACGCCTTCCACCTCGACGCGCGCGTAGCGACCGATGGCGGTATCGCTATCCTCGAACAGCCGTTCCTGGCCCACCGGAATCCTGATCTCGGCAACACCGGACAAGCGCCGCAGCAGATCATAGGTGCGGCTGATCGCGCCGGCATAGGGGGCCACCAACTGCGCGAAATCGCCGTGGAAGACGACACCGCGCGCCTGGGCGATGAAAGCGGACTCGGTGCCCGGCTCCGGCGGGTTGCGGGTGCCGGCGGCGAGTACGTCCGCCGGCACCGATATGCCAAGATCGGGTGCGTCACCCGATGCCGCCTCGACCCGCACGATTCTGCCCTGGTCCAGAATCACGTCCGCGGCGAGCGGCGGCACCTCGATCCGGTACCGGCCCGAAAAGCCGCCGATCTTATAGAGAAATTCGGCGTCGTCGCTGATCGCCCCCGCCAGTGCCTCGACACTGAGCTTAGACTGTTCAACCATGTTCATGCCCCTCCTAAAGCCGGTATCGCTGCTGCGACGGATCGTCCGAACATGGCGGCCGACCGGTCGAACGCTTCCTCCAGCGTGACTGCGTTGCCTTCCCCGCGAATTTCCCATTCGGAATAGGTCATGGCGATCGTCACAGCCATGGATGCCCAGAGAAGCGGCTCCATCTCCCTGCCGGCATCCATCCCCTCCCGCTCGGCGATCACGGCAGCGAGCAGGACGGCCCATTGTCTTTGATGCTCGACCAGCCCGGCGCGCAAACGCGGGGAACTGAGGGCGAGGTCAGTGACCAACTTGCTGCGGGCCGCAAGTTCGGGCCGTTCGGCCGGCACCGAGCAAAAGGCGTCGCGCAGGGCCTGCGCCAGCGACAGCCGCGGGCTTGCCGCTTTCAGTACCTTGCGGATCAGCGGCCCGGTATCGTCGAGAAGGTGCAACGCCACATCCTCCTTCGCCGCGAAATAGCGGAAGAAGGTGCGCGGCGCGACGCCCGCGCGGCTGGCGATATCCTCGACCGACACGTCATCGAAGCCGTGAAGGTCGAACAGTTCGAGCGCGCATCGCGTGAGCTCTTCGCGCACCAGCATCCGTTGCCGGGCGCGCAGTCCGAGCCGCACGACATTGGTCGCCTGGTCGGGGTTATCCATCTTGAACCGTCCTCATCCTGCCTGCGGCGGCCCGACGCGATGGAGCGCGGCGATGAGCTGCCGCACTTCCATCAGATGTTCGGCGGTCTTCCACATGCGGTCGAAATCATTGGGATCGCGATCGAGCGTGAACAGCGACGGCGGCCAGGCGCCAGACGGCTCCTGCCGCTCGGCGAACCAGGCCGACACCTTCAGCAGCTGGGGGAGCCAGTCCACTTCGCGATCGACCATCGCGATCTGCGCTACGCCCCAGCCGAACTTGCAGATATGGACCGACCGGGCGTCGGTAAACTGGGCATCGGTGCCCTTGAGGTTGAGGTTCAGCATCGCGCGCGATAGCGGTAGCAGCGACGGGTCGTCCTTCCAGCGCGCATAGTCCGCGAGGAAGGCGACGGCACCGCCGGCCTGGAAATAATAATGCCGCTCCGCCCGGTGGTCGACGAAGCGCGGCCCCGCCTTTGCCGTGTCCAGATCGGTCAGCAGAGCGCCGTTGCGCCAGCCCGTATACAACCGCAGCCTGTCCAGCTCGGGCTGCGCCGCCCAGACGCGCTCGAACCATCGATAGCATCCGGCGGCGACCGGCTCGTCCCGGAACATCACGCCCAACAGGCCAAGCTGTGCCGTCAGCAGCCAGTCCTCCTCGTCGGCCTCCGGTGCGCGCAGCGACCGGATGCCACCGGACGGCTGGCGGAATTGCAGAACCTTTTTGTAGAGACGGTCGGCAAGATCCCAGCGCTGGTCCAGATGCGCCGCGATCGCCAGGTGCGAGAGCTGGTAGACCGGACTTCCCTCCAGGCCGCCCCCGAAGGGACCATCGCGCAGATCGCCATCGCTGGTGAGGGCGTTGCGCTCGACCCAGTTCAGGACCGCGCCCGCCGGATCGACATGACCCGCGACCAGCAATGCCCAGGGAACGCGCCACCAGCAATTGGCGATCTCGCTGCCCCACGGCGCGCCATCACTACCGACCCGATCGACAAGCCACTGACTGGCGCGCGCGGACACACCGCCCAGCAGGGCCAGCGCGCCATCGACGCCGGCGGCACCATTCGAAAACGTCATGTCATTTACCTCAGGTCGGCTTGAAGACAGCGGGCAGCGCGACGAGCGTGTTGAGGCTGCCGATATGGTTCGAACGCACGACATCGTCCCAGACGATCTCATAATCGGGTAGCCGCTGCAGGATCTTGCGCACGATGATGGCCGCCTGAACCTTGGCGAGCCCCGCCCCCAGGCACCGATGCAGGCCGCTGCTGAACGCCAGATGCTCGCGGGCATTGGGACGATCGATCCGGATTTCATGCGGGCATTCGAACTTCGCCGGATCGTGATTGGCCGCCGCCATCGAGGCGTAGATGCGTTCACCATGGCGCAGGGTCTGGCCACCGACCTCCGTCGTTCCCACGACATTGCGCCCGGCGCCCTGGAAGGGCGTATAGAATCGCAGCAGTTCTTCCAGCGCGTTGTCGAGCAGCTTGGGATCGGCAAGCAACGGTGCGCGCAGTTCGGGATGTTTGCCCAGATATTCGAGCGCGAAGAGGATGAGTGAGGTGACCGTGTGCGCGCCGGCAAAGGACAGGCCGTTCAGAATCGTCCCGACCTGCGCATCGGTCAGCGATTCGCCGTTCACCTGCCCATGGACCAGCGCCGAGGCCACGTCATGCTGCGGACTGGCCCGGCGCTCCGCGACCAGCTTGAGGATACGCGCCTGCACCGCCATGATCTGCGGATAGGGATAGTCCGGGCTATCCGACATGATGTGGAACATGCTCGACGTCGCGGCGAACAGCGGCCATTCTTCCGAACCGATGCCGATGATCGGCAGCGAGACCATGATGGGTATGGGTACCGCCAGCTCTTCGGAAAACTCGATCCTGCCCTTGGCCATGACCGCGTCGAGCGCGGCATCGGTCGCGGCTTCGATGGCTCCGACCCGGCCGTTGATCGCCTTGGGGGTGAAGAAGGGCGCTTCGAGTCGCCGGATCGCCGTCGACAATGGCGGATCGGCCTCGCTCGGCACAAATTTGACCACGCCTTCGGGGATGCCCACCCCACGAAAGCCGGTTCCGGTGGAGGGGAACCCGGCGACCTCTTCGGGAAGATCGTGATCCGACGAGAAGCTCTCATACTCGCTGACGATCCGCGTGACATCCTCATAGCGCGACGCCACCCAGAAGCCGCCATGGGCTTCGCTCCACGCGACGGGGCAGCTCTCCCGCATCGTGTCGAACAGGGCATGGCCGTCGGACGCATAGCGTTCGCTGTGCTGGTTGAAGTCCACGACTGGCCTCGATCCGCTCGATAGTGTATCCGACATTCCTCATCCTCATCGTCGGCCCGGCTCTCGGCAAGCGCGCTGACAAAACCGCTACGCGCACGCAAAAAGGCCATCGGCCGTTACATCAACGGTCAACGGCGCGTATGATTGGCAGCCTATGACAAAATGTCAACTTATGCCACGATTGTCGCGCGCGAGAGTCGTTACATAAGCATATTGGCCGTTTCCCCTCCCCGTTCGATGCGCCGCTGACACGGCTTGAACAAGATTGACGTGGTGTCACGATTCCGTCAGGTTCGAATATGAAAGATCATATCGAGAAGGCGTCTTCATTCGTCGCCTTGATCAGGAGGACGGATCGAGCCCATAACAATAACGGCACCGAACTTAAATATTACTGCCATATCGTTACTGAATAAAAATAATAAATCCATTCGTCGCAGGTCAAAAAAGGCAGATCGCGACACGCGATATAGTGACGGAAATACGCGAGGGGAGGATGTGAGAAAATGGATTTATATCGCCGATGGCTGACGATGCCGGCCGCCCCGGGCAGCGCCGAACCAACAGGCACCGTCCCTGGGCCGCGTCGCTGACAGCACTCCTATTCGCGGCGTCCGCGGCACCTCTCCATGCGCAGCAGGCCGTGGACCAGGGCGACACGATGGAGACCCCATCCGGAAGCCTTGAAGATTGTGGTGGTGGCGCGCCGGGTCGCGGAAAATCTTCCGGACGTGCCCGTCGCCGTGACGGCCTATTCAGGTGAAATGCTCAGGCGGCAGAATGTCCTCACCCTGACCGACATTGCCCGCAATACGCCAGCCTGACCATCCGCGAGTCCAATCCCAACGCGACCGCGTCGATCATTTCGTTGCGCGGGAAGGTCCAGACGGACATTCTCGCGACGCTCGACCCGTCTGTCGGCACCTATGTCGACGGCGTGGTCTGGGCGCGGGCCTACGGCTTCAACGCCAACCTGCTCGACATTGAGAGCGTCCAGGTCCTCAAAAGGCCGCAGGCTATGCTGTTCGGCCGCAACACGACCGTGGGCGCCATCCTGGTCCAGACCAATGATCCCAAGCTGGACGACCTTTCCGGGTCGATATCGGGCAACTATGGACGTTTCGACGAGCGCATCCTGACCGGCGTGGTCAATCTGCCGATCGTCGAAGGCAAGATCGCGATCCGTGCCTCGGTCCAGCGATATCTGCGTGACGGCTGAAGGATATCGGCGCGGTCAATCTGGGCCACCGCTATGCCAATCGGGATTTATGGGCCGCGCGGGGCAAGTTGCTCTGGCAGGTCACCGACAATCTGTCGCTGGTGGGATCGGCCGAATATTTCGACAGTGTCGCCGACGCCCCGTCGCGGCGGCTGGCCTATTTCGTCCCGTCGGGCCTGACCCCGCCACCCATGTCGCCAGAAGTCGCGCCGCCGCCGTTGCCGCCGGTTTTCCGGCCACCTATCCCGCGTTGGGGGCATCGGGCGCCCAATTTGCGGGCAACGCCAATCTGACGGCCTATATCAACGCGATCGCCGGCGATCCGGACGCGACCGCGCTATTCGGTCGACGACAAGGGCGTGACGGCGTTCAACAGTAATTTCAATCGTGCGACCAACACGCAGATCTGCGCGGTCCCGACGACCGTCCTGGCCGACAATTGCGCGCTGACCAAGCATTCCTCCTTTTCAGGCATTTCATACCTGGCAAGCGTGGACTATAAGGTCAGTGACGAGTCATGATCTATGCTAAGACCAGCAAGGGTTTCCGGTCGGGCGGGCAACAGCTCCGCGCGACCAGCGCCACGACCGCGATACCGTTTCAGCCCGAAGTCATATTCGCGCACGAAGCGCGCCTGAAGGGCGAATTTCTGGACCATCGGCTGCGCGTCAACCTGGCCGGCTATTACACCATCACCAAGGATATTCAGCGCAGCTTGACCGTGGGCTTCCCGAACGGCCTGACGTCCACCCTGCTCAATAATGCCGGCAAATACCGTGTCTTCGGCCTTGAGGGAGAAGTGACGGCGCAGGTTGCGGACGACCTGCAGCTGGGGTTCAACGGCGCGATCGCCAAGCCCAAATATCTGCGCTACGACGAGGTGGCCAACCGCACCAACCTGAGCGGCGACCGGCGCGTCGAGCGTGTTCAGGAAGTTCCCGAATATCAGTTCGCGACCTGGGCCGAATATCAGCATGAATTCGTGTTCGGCGCCTTCAAGATCCGTGGCGACTATTCCTGGACCAGCGCCTATGCGCTGCAGAGCGACTATGCCTCTCTCGGCAATCCGCTGAGCGTAACGATCGATCCGTCCAACGGCAGGACCGTCATCGATAACATCATCGCGGCGAGCACATCGCCCAAGCAGGGCGGTCTTGGCGCGCGTACGTCCATCAGCATCCTTGACAACAGGCTGGAGCTGGCGATCTTCGGCAGGAACCTGACCGACAATCGCAAGCCGGTAGGCGCGGTCTCCGTGCCGGGCATCGGCTTCGTCAGCTTGCAGTTGCGCGAACCCCGAACCTTCGGCGGATCGGCAACCTATCGTTTCTGATCGCCGGCGCGCATCGTGCCGCCGCGACATATGTTGGCAGATAGGAGAGTGATCATGGCGACCATCTTGAATCCAATACTGGAAACGATCCAGGAGGTCGGGGACGGTGCCGATACGAACTGGCTGCCCGAAAAGCTGCTGTCCGCCGACTCGCATGTCACCGAACCGCCGCATTGCTACATCGACTATATCGACCCGGCCTTTCGCGACCGTGCGCCGCGCATGAGCACCGATCGCGAAGGTGGCGACAATTTCATGATTGACGGCATGGCCAGCCCGGTGCCGATGGCGATCGTCGCCGCCGCCGGCATCGACCCGCGCGACATCAAGAAAGGCGAGACGCTGTTCGCCGACCTTCATCGCGGTGGATGGGACGGCAAGGCGCGGCTGGCCGATCAGGATCGCGACAGCGTCGCTGCCGAGGTCATCTATCCTTCGGTCGGCATGGTGCTGTGCAACCATCCCGACGCCGATTACAAGCAGGCATGCATGTGGGCCTATAACCGATGGCTGCACGAGGAGTTTTGCGCCGCCGCGCCCGACCGGCTGATCGGAATGGGACAGACGGCGGTCCGGTCGGTGGCCGAGACGATCGAGGATTTTCGCCGTTTCAAGGAAATGGGCTTTCGCGGCGTGATGATGCCGGGCGATCCGTCGACCGATGAAGATTACGACCACCCCAGCTTCGATCCCCTGTGGCGCGCGGCCGTCGAGCTGGACCTGCCGATCAGCTTCCACATCCTCACCAGCCGGGGCGACGGCGGCAATGCGGTCGCCAGCGCCGGACAACGCGGTTCCCATCGCGGCCCGCCGCAGAACGCGGCGCAAAATCTGTTCAAGTCGATCCGGGAGATCATCGGCGTCTTCATCTGGGGCCGGGTGTTCGAACGTCATCCCGACCTCAAGGTCGTGATCGTCGAGGCTGATGCCGGCTGGGCGCCGCATTTCGCCTATCGCATGGATCACAGCTACAAACGCCACCGCTTCTGGATGAAGATGGGCGATATGGAAAAGCTCCCCAGCGAATATTTCTCCCAGAATGTCTATCTGACCTTCCAGGACGACTGGACGGCGCTCAAGATGACTGAGCTCATGAACCCGCGCCGCCTGTTGTGGGCGAATGACTTTCCCCACAGCGATTCAACGTGGCCCTGGAGCCGGGAACTGCTGATGGGCCAGACCCAGCATCTGAGCGTGCAGGAGAAGAAGTGGATCCTGCACGACAATACGGCCGAGCTCTACAAGATCACAGCCTGACGGCGGAGGAGCAGCATATGACAAGAATAGCCATTCCAGACGAGTATAGCGACAGTCCGGTCGGCAGCGTCCTGGCGCATTACGCCCCGGCCATCGCCGCAGCCAGCCGCGCCTATTCGCAAGCGGTCTATCAGCATAGCAGCCTGCCCTTCCGGATTATCGAAGGCGCGCGCATCCGCACGGCGCAGATCAACGGATGCCAGACCTGCCAGAGCTTCAGGGCGGCGCGCGACCTTCCCGCATCGATCGAGCGCGCGGGCGGCGACGTGCAGGCCTCGTTTCTCGGCAGGGGGGACGCTGTCCCCGACGACGCCTTTTACGATGCGGTAGCCGACTGGCGCACGGCAAGCGCGTTCGACGAGCGTGAACGGCTGGCGATCGAATTGGCCGAGCGCATGGGCCTTTCGCCGCAGTCCTTCGAGGAGGACGACGCCTTCTGGGCGCGGATGAAGGCGCATTTCACCGATGCGGAAATCGTCGATCTGGTGATGAGCGTAAGCTGCTGGATCGGGGCGGGCCGTGCGCTGCACGTTCTGGAAATCGATCCGCGCATCTGCGCAATCCCCGAATTGGCGGCAGGCTGAGCAACAGCCCGCTCGCGCGCCCGATATGTGGGTGGAGCGATGGACATGGTTCAGGACAACCGGCCGATTTCGGCGGACTCGCACGTTGCCGAGCCACCAAACTGCTTCATCGACTTCATCGACCCTGCCTATCGTTCGCGAGCGCCGCATGTGGCCGCGTGGACGTGGGGAGGATCGGTTCATCGTAGAGGGCGTGGCCGCCGGCATTCCCATGGTCAGGATGGCGGCGGCCGGCTGGAGCCTGGAACAGCTCCGCGAGTCCAAGGCGACATTCGACGCGATCCGTCCGGGAAGCTATGATGCGCGGGTCCGCCTGGCCGATCAGGACACGGACGGCGTGGCGGCCGAACTGATCTATCCGACCGTCGGCATGATCATCTGCGGACTGGATGATCTGGACTATAAAAATGCCTGCTTCATCGCCTACAATCGATGGCTGGAGGAGTTGTGCGCGGCGGCGCCAGGCCGCGTGTACGGCACCGGGTGCACGGCGGCGCGCACTGTGGGCGAGACTATCGCGGACTTCGAACGCATAAAGGCCCAGGGGGTCAAGGGCGTGATGATGCCGCCTTCACCGGCGACGGACGTCGATTATGACGATCCGGCCTGGGACCCGGCCTGGCGCGTCGCCGACTGCGGCCCTTCGGCATAGATGTTGGGCGCGTAGAGGATGGCGCGGCCTTCGTCCTCGAGAAGATAATCATAGGCCAGTTCCTGCGCGCTCACGCCGAGCGCGGCGGCCTGCTGATCGATGCGGTCAGCCAGCTTCGGCTCGTAGACCGGCGGATTGCCCATGCGATAGGCGGATTGCGAGCGCTTGACGAGTTGCACCAGTACCGGGTTGGTATGTTCAGGGCCTTCCGACAGCAATTTCGCGCGCAGGACGGGATCGCGCATCGCCGCCACCTTTTCCGGCAGGGGAAGGTCGGCGATCGGCTTATCTGCGGACCAGGCCGCGCACGGACTGATACCGCCAGCTTTGTTTCAGGCAAATCCTTCTCCTTTCTCTTCTGCCGTCCGCGCATGGGCGGAGGACAGGCGGCTCCGGCGGTTCGGCCGATGACCGGGCAGTGACCAGCTTCGAGCGGGGCGGACTCCACCTGGCGCCGCTACGATAAACCGAAGCCGGTCCGTTACGCGGCGGGAGACAGACACCCATCCGGGCGAAACGACTGACGACAGCGGCTCGAAAAGCGCCATTGTCCCAATGCTATCGTGTGAGGATCAACATTTCTGACATGATGTCAACATTCTTTCGGTTGGCTAGCCTGCTTTGGCTTTCGGCGCCGTACGATGTCACTTTCAGCCCGAGGGCAGGCGATGGACAAGCTTGTGCGATCATCCAGCGATGAAGTAGGAACATCATCGTGACGCCAGAGACCGATCCGCTTTTCACGCCGCTTGCCGTGGGCAAGCTCACGCTGCGCAATCGCCTGGTGATGTCGCCTATGAGTCGCGGCTTTTCGCCCGATGGGGCGCCGCCCGAACTGGCCGCCGAATATTATGGCCGGCGCGCGGAAAACGACCTTGGCCTGATCGTGACCGAGGGTATCGGGGTGGATCATCCCGCCGCGATCGGCAATTCGACCGGTGGCGCATGGAATTTCCCCGATCTCCATGGAGAGGCAGCGCTTGCCGGTTGGGGGCGCGTGGTCGCGCGGGTCAAGGCGGCCGGCGCCGCCATCTTCCCCCAGCTGTGGCATCATGGCGGCTTGCGGCTGGAGGGGACAGGCCGCTTCCCCGAGGCTATTTCATCCCGCCCGTCGGGTCTGTGGGGGCCGGAGCCGGGTCCCTTTTATCCCGAACAGTATCGCGAGCTTGTCCAGATGGAAACGCGGCCCGCCACCGACTCGGAGGTAGCGGATCTGGTCGCCGCCTTCGCACGCAGCGCCGCAAACGCGATGACGGTCGGCTTCGATGGTATCGCCATCCATGGTGCGCATGGCTATCTCGCCGATACATTCTTCTGGCACGTCACCAATCACCGGACGGATCGTTGGGGCGGCCCCAGCCTGGGGGAACGCGCGGCTTTTGGCGTGGCACTGGTGCGGGCGGTCCGCGCGGAGATAGGCGACAGGCCGATCATGTTCCGCTTCTCACAATGGAAGTTGCAGGATTACGAGGCGCGCCTGGCCGGGACAGCCGGCGAACTGGAACAATTGCTGGCGCCGCTGGCCGACGCCGGGGTCGACATATTCGACGCCAGTACGCGCAAATATCAGGCAGCGGCCTTTCCGGGTTCGCCGCTGTCACTCGCGGGATGGACGCGCAAGCTTACCGGGAAGCCGACAATGGCGGTCGGCGGCGTCACGCTGGCGCGCGACCTGCAAAGTTCCTTCGTCGACGGCTCCGAAGTAGCGCAGAACCTGCCCGACGTTCGCCGACGCATCGAGCAGGGCGAATTCGACCTGATCGGCATCGGGCGATCCCTGCTGACCAATCACGACTGGGGGAGCCGTGTCCGGCAGGGCCTCCCGTTGCTCCCTTACGACATCGCCAGCTATCATACCGAAATCTGATCGAGGCTGACCGGGGCGACCCATGGGCGGCATCCTGCACCGTCTTGCGAACGAGCGCTTCTGTGAACGACGCGACCCTGTCGTCGTCACTCTCCACATGCAGGACGTTCATGGTCGATGCCGACGTCTCGCAGATGGTCCTTATGGCCTGCCGAGCGGCCGGATCGGCGCGGCGATCGACAGTCTGGGCGTGGACGTGGTGCTGTTCGGGCGTAGCATATCGGGCAGGCGATATTAAGCGACGGCATCACGATCGACGCGATCGCTCGCCACCAACCGGTCTGCGCCCCCGAACCTGGGTATCCAGCCGATGACAAATTTTCTGGCCGCCGGCGAGCGATTGTCGATATGGAGGCTGCAAACAGGGAGCGGGTGAGAGAGACATGACGGGTGCGATCGACGTGGCAGAACAGGTGACGTCCCAGCTCAACTACATTCTCAATCCCCCGCCGATCGATCCGTCGCGCATGAATATCATACCGAGGAAGATGCGCGCACCACCATGCGGGTCCTGCCGGACCGGCCGGCGCGATCGTCAATGCACGGCCCTTTGTGGACCGGCTGGACCTTGACGTGGAGGGCTTTCGCCTCGTCCCTCACGGGAGCAGCATCGCTGACCTGGAGGCGATAGACGACGATGCCGTGCTGCGGGAGATCTACGCCGACGAGATGCGGGCCCTGGCCACCAGCATCCCGGGAGCCGACGAGGTGGTGGTGCGCAGCCGGGGCGTGAATCGCCGCTATGGAGAAGCTGCCATCGACAAGCTGGGCGATCTGGCCGACGCGAAGCCCGCGCGCTATGTCCATAACGACGTAACGAACGAGTCCGCCGAGAAGGGACGGCTGGTCAGCGCCCTTGCCGACGCGGAGGCGCGCGTCATCGAGGTCGGGGAATTCAGCCGCTTCGCCTGCTACAATATGTGCGCTGCATCTCTCCGCCGCCGCAGGACATACCGCTGGCCTTTTGCGACGCGCGTACCGCAAGCCGGAGCGACGAGGTCATCGTCACCGCGGTCTCGGTCGCGCGCGGCTATGGCGATTTCCGTCACGATACGCTGGGCTACACCTATAGCCCCGATCATCGCTGATATTATTTCCGGAACATGGTGCCGTCCGAGGTGGCGATCTTCAAAACCCATGATCCCGACCCGCGCCATGCCCATCGCGTCCCACACTCGGCATTCAAAGATCCGTCCTGCCCGCCAGGCAAGCCCACCCGCGCCAGCCTGGAAATCCGGGCGGTCGCCGTTTACCGCTGACGAGGCTCTCATCCATGGATCTTCTCTGTTCCGATGCCATAGGTTATCTGGACGCCGACGAAATCGTCGAGCGCGCCAATCAGAAGGCCGGAGTCCCCGATCCCCGGCCCGACCGCTTCCGAGGGAATCTCGACATGCTCGTCAATGCGGTGAACGACGAGGCGAAGCTATCGGTCGCGGGTGCGAAGGTCTGCACCGACATCCACGTCAATGCCTATCGCAACCGCATCCAGGTCGACTATTGGACCGGGCAATATCCCGAAATGGCGGACGAGGCCATCAAGGACCCTATCTTTCTGGTCGGACTTCCCCGGTCCGGGACGACCTATTTCCAGTATCTGTTCGATCAGGACCCATCGGTCAGGATGCTCAGAACCTGGGAAGGCAAGCAGCCCTGCCCGCCCCCAGGTCTCGACCCGGCATCGGTCGACCGCCGGCGCGAGGAAATGGCGACCGCCGCTCATGGTCTGGCTGTCGTTCCCTTCACCAACGAGGAAGACGCGCGCAAATACAAGGCGATGCACCTGACCGATCTGGACGGGCCGCAGGAATGCGTCGGGATCATGGACCAGACGTTCGGCAATATCGGGGTGCTGTGGCGGCACGAAGCGCCGCGATTCATGGACCATCTCCTCGACGATATCGATCTTGACGAATGCTATCGTTACCATCGCCAGTTGCTCCAGCTATTGCAGTTCGGAACGGCGCCGCGCACATGGGCGCTCAAATGGCCGTGCCATCTGCTTGCGCTGGACAGTCTGAAACTGACCTATCCGGATTCGCGGCTCATCTGCACCCATCGCGATCCGGTGCGCGCGCTCGCTTCCAATTGCAGCCTCGGCTATCTGTTGAGGAAGGGCACGTCGGACAATGTCGACCCCCATGCCGTGGGCCGCGACATCCATCGGTTGACCAGCATCTTCATCCAGAACCAGCTGGCCTTCGACGACCGGACCGCGGGCACCCCGCAAGCCCTGATCCACGTCGATTATTACCGGCTGGTCAACGAGCCGGAAGCCGCCATGGTCGAAGTGTTCGACAAGCTGGACCGCGAGTTCACGCCCGAAGCGCGCCGGGGGGTTAGCAACTGGCGCGCCGAAAATCCGCAGGGCAAGCGCGGGCGGCACGAATATGTGCTGGAGGATTTCGGCCTCGACCCGGACGAGATAGCGGAAGAATATGCCGAATATACCACGCGCTTCGGCGTCCGGTCCGAGGATAGCCCCATTGACTGAGCCATCCGCCATCGAAGATATCTGCCAGAGCCTGATGACGATGGCGGGCTTTGGCGAGGAGGCACCACACCTTACGCCAGCGCTGCGCCGGGAATATCATAACCGCATCCTCATGTACCTGTCCCATGGCTATATGATGGTCCATGGGTCGCGACTGGACTGCCCCTGCTTCGTCCCGTTCGTTGGGCCTGTCTTTTTCTGGGGCTCGCCCAATCCCGACACCCAGATACTACATGCATCGATCGACCCGACGGGATCCTATCGCATTTCCGGAACGCGGGGCACCACGGAAATCGCCACGCTGATGCTCCAGGCCAGCGGCCCTGCGGAAGGTGCAATGCCCGGCCGCGTCCTAGGCGAGGTCGATCTGGACGAGATCGAACTGGATGACGAAGGCCGCTTCACCGTCCTGCTGAGCGGCGAACGTCCGGCCGATTGGCAGGGGGACTGGCTTCGCCTCGATGGCGAGGTCGGCACACTAGTGACTCGCAGCATCGCTGCGGTCCCCGAACAGACCGATGCGCGCTTCGCAATCGAGAGGATCGACCGGCCGGTCGCCAACCATGCATTTGACAGCGAAGCCTGGACCGTCGCCAACCGGAACCTGCTGACGTTCTGCCGCTATATCTCGGCCTATCTGCTCAAGCTGGTCGAGGGCAAGATACAGGCTCTGGGAACCAATAGCGACCTTGTCTACCGGGTGATGCCGCACGGCAACCAGACCCGGCAATTCTACTGCGAAGGCCTGTTTTCGCTCGAGGAGGGCGAATGCCTGGTTCTGGAAGTGCAAATCCCGGATCGGGTGCGTTACTGGTCGGTGCAATTGTTCGACATGCTCTACGGCTCGATCGATTTCGTGTTTCACCAGTCAAGCCTTAACGGAAGCCAGGCGGTGGTCGATCCCGACGGATGGGTCAGGATCGTGGTGTCGGCAACCGATCCGGGAGTGGCAAACTGGCTGGACACGGCCGGCGCGCGGCAGGGCGGGATCATGTGGCGATGGAATGAGGTTGACCACCAGCCGGCGGCTGGGGTCAGGCTGACGAGCATCGCCAATCTGCGGCAAGAACTTCCGCCCGAGACGCGGCTGGTATCACCCCAGGAGCGGGCCGAGGTGCTGGGCGCGCGGGCGCGCGCCTATCAGTTGCGCCGGCGCTGGTAGGGTACGCCCGCCCCCTGGCTCGACCGCACGTCGGCCGGGCATGAAGCATGATGTGGTTGATGCAGCAGGCGGCGCTGCGGTTCTCGCGCAACTCATGCGCCATTAAGAGGTGAGTTTCTCCGTGCAGAAGACCCAAAAGGGCATCGGCTTTCCCCTCCTGATGGCCCTTCTGATCGTCGCGGAGCTGGTCTGCGCGCTGGAATCCAGCATGATCTACGTCGTGCTGGCCGATGTGTACCGCATCACTGGCGATCCGGTTCATGCCGGATGGCTGCTGACCGCCTTCACGCTGACCGCAGCCGGTGCCGCCGCCATATGCGGCCGGCTGGGCGATATTATGGGCCGCAAGAAAGTGCTGGTCGCGATGCTGGGCGTCGCTCTGCTCGGCTCGGTCATCAGCGCGACGGCGGGCAATCTCAACTTGGTCATCGTGGGGCGCGCGTTCCAGGGTGCATCGATGGCGATCCTGCCCCTGGCCTACGGGCTGCTGCGCGAACATGCTGCGGTCGGCAAGGTACCGCTGGGCGTCGGCATATTGGGCGGCGTCTACGCCGCGGGCTCAGGGGTCGGCACCCTGCTTGGCGGCGTCATAGTCGATACGCTCCACTGGCAGGGCATATTCGTCGCCAGCGCGGCCTTGGCCGGCGCTGCGATCCTCCTGTCGGCGACGCTGCTGCCGGTGTCGCGTGCGCGGCCGATATCCGGCTCCATCGACATATTGGGCGGCGTCCTGTTCGTTCCCGCAATCGCGATGATCCTGCTCGGGCTGAGCTTCCTCAAGATGTGGCACTGGTACGATCTGCGGGTGGTCGGGCTGCTGGCCGGTGGCGTAGCCCTGCTCGTCATCTGGTTCAGGCATGAAAGCCGGCTTGCCAATCCCCTGATCGATGTCGGCATGTTGGCCAATCCGAGGATCGCGCTACCCAATCTCGGGATGTTCGCTTTTGCAATCGGGCCGATATCCATGCCGCTGGTGGCCTTGCCGCTGCTCCAGCAGGCGCCATGGTCGGGGATAGGGTTCGGCATCGGCGGCGCGACGGCTGGCCTGATATGGCTGGCCATGTGCATCGCTGCGGCGGCATCCGTGATCCTGGCGGGCTATGTCGCCGTCCGCCTGGGAACACGGGCAGTCGTGCTGGGCTCGCTCCTGGCCATCGCGGTCGGCTTCGGCGGACTGGCGGCGGGTGGATATCAGTATCTGTGGAGCGCGATCATCATCCTGGCGCTGATAAATCCCTTCGGCGGTATCGGATATGCCATGATCCCTGCGCTCATCATCGAGCGTTCGCCCGAAGACCGCACGAGCGAGGCAACGGGATTGACGCAGGTGATCCGATCGACCGCCATGTCGATCGGGTCGCTGCTGATCCCCTTCATCCTCACCACCTCCATGACAGAGTCGGGCGGCGTCCGGCTGCCGGGTCCGGCAGCCTATGTCCTGCTGTTTATTGTGCTGAGCCTGGCATCGCTCGCCTCCGCACTGTTCATATGGAAGACGCCCAAGGTCCCGACCGCATGACCTGGCCTGCCGCTAGCCGCTAACCGGCCAGACCGATCGGCCCCAGGCGACGACATCGGCGGCAAATGCATCCGGCACTTCCATCGCCGCGAAATGACCGCCCCTGGCCGGCTCGCTGAAATGGACGACATTGTAGAGCCTCTCTATCCAACTGCGCGGCGGCGGAGGCTGGACACCGTCCATCGGGAAGCGGGCGAAGCCAGTGGGCACCATGCATTTCTGATCGGGCGCCAGATAATTGCCGCCTTCGCTGACGCGGCCGTTATACATCCATGCGGCGGTCGCGAAGCTGTCGGTCATCACATAGAGCATGACATTAGTGCACAGATGATCCAGCCCGTACACCGCCTCCAGATTGGTATCGCGCAGGTCCGACCAGTCGTGGAACCGTTCCAAAATCCAGGCGGCCTGGCCCAGCGGATTGCCCGCAGCCAGCCATGCCAGTGACATGGGCTTTGTCGCATTCAGCCTCGCATAGGCACCCTTCTCGGCCAGCGCGGCGGCATTTCTTGTCATCCATTCGGCTTCTTCGGCAGTCTGTGCCGCCGCTTCCGAACGCAGGCCGGACATGTTGAGATGGATCGCCCTTAGCCCCTGGGGAGCGTCAAGCCCCATGATCGACGTCACGATGCTGCCCCAGTCGCCGCCTTGTGCGAGATAGTACGGGTATCCCAGCACCTCGGTCATCAGCCGGTGCCACATCCCCGCGACCGTCTTCGGACCAATCGGCCGCGCCGGCTTCGCGCTGTAGCCATAGCCCGGCAGCGACGGCAGGACGATGTCAAACGCATCCAGCGGCGAGCCGCCATAGCGTGATGGGAAGGCCAGACGGTCGGCCGCAGACCAGAATTCGTGATGCGAGCCTGGCCAACCATGGGTGATGAGCAAGGGGCGCGGCGTCGCGGCCTCGCTCCGGATCATCACATAATGGATGTCCAGCCCGTCGATCTCGACCAGATACTGGCGATGTGCATTCAGCTCCGCCTGCGCAGCGGCGAAATCATATCCGTCGAGCCAATAGGCGCGAAACCGCTCCAGAAAATCGCGATCGCAGCCAAGCGACCAGCCGCATCCGGCCGGCGCCGGCGGCAGCACCACGCGTGTGACATCGGCCTTGAGGGCAGCAATCCGCCCGGTATCCCAGCATATCTCGAACGGGCGCGGCGTACCAATAGTCATGGGGTCCTCATCCGTTCGGCCAGCAGATCATTTCGGTGGCGATATTGTCGGGAGCGGTGTCAGACCAAGGCAGCGGACTGTCAAGGCAGGCCCTGCATCAGCCAAGCCTGTCCCAGGTAAGAGGGAGGGCGACCGGCTGAAAGATACCGCCCAGATCATAGGCGACGGCGTGTCCTTCGGCGATCCTGAACTGTGGGATAGCCGCGAGGAATTCTTCCACCGCCGTGCGCAACTCGCGGCGCGCGAGATGCACACCCAGACAGAAGTGGGGGCCGGTACCGAAGGTCATATGCTGCGGCTTGCGATCGAAGATGATCTCGGCCGGAGATTCGAACACCGCCGGATCTCGATTGGCGATCTGGGTGGGCATACAGACCCGGTCCCCCGGCAATATCTGCTGCCCGCGTATCTCGATGGGTTTTACGCAGTCCCGCATCTGGATGATGACGGCATAGGCGCGGGTAAGTTCGTCGACCGCATCCGCAATGAGGCCGGGGTCTTCGCGAAGCCGCGCCTGCTGTTCGGGATGGGTTGCCAGATGGACGAACTGATGGCTCATCGCCGCGGACACGGTATCCAGGCCGCCGAGGAACAGGTTGAGGCAATAGCCGGCCAGCTCCTCCTCATTGAGTTTTCTGCCCTTATGCTCTGCCTGCAGGCCAAAGGTTATGAGATCATCGCGCGGCCTGACCCGGCGATCGGCGATTTCCTCCGCCAGATATTCGGTCACGCTGCTGATCGTGTCGGCTATGACCTGGATATTGGCGCCGCGCATCATCTCATGTTCCCACGCCAGGAACCGGGCGGTCATCTCGAGCGGCAGACCCATCAGCATCAGGAAGACCTTGATGGGAAATTCGAATGCAAAATCCGCCATGAATTCGCAATGGCCGCGATCTCTGAATCCGTCGATCGCCGTTCTCGCGGTCGTCCGGATCTCCTGCTCCAGCGCGGTGAAATATTTGGGCGCAAACCGTGGAAACAGCAGCGCCTTGTAGAAGCCGTGGTCCGGCGGATCGGACAGGGACGGTATGGGTAGCACCGCTCGCTTGGCCACGCTGCGGATCGAGAATTTCGCCTTGTTGGAAAAATGTTCGGTGTCGGCCAGCAGCTTGCGGATTGCCAGGCCGTCATTGACGACCCAGCCATCGCGCCCCTCGGATATCTGGGGTGCCCAGAAAATGGGGGGCAAATCCCTGATCACGGTGTCGAACAGTTCCCATGGCGTGGGCGACGCGCTCACGAAACCTCGCCGAAAGAACGGGAATTCGTGAACGAGCGCCGGATCGACATGATCGGGAAGCGGCATAGCAAGTGATCTGACCATCAATCTTATCCGTTAGCCGCCCTGATACTTGCCGACCCGTCGCCCAGCCTGCCTCAATTCTGACCGAACCTGTAAGTCGCGGACAGCCCGTATGTGCGCGGCTCACGATTCTGGGTCGACACGATATCGAGCGGTGCCGGCAGGTAGAGCGCGCTCATCGGCCCGCGGCGGTCCGTGAGGTTGCGGCCGAACGCGGCAATCTCCAACCGGTCGTCGAGCAGTTCGATGGAGGCGCGTGCACTCAGCAGGCCGACCGCCTTCATCGTCGTCGCGGCGATGATGGCGTCGTTGTCGGGATCGAGCGGATTATTCTCGGTGGACAGCGCCGTCTTGGCCTGCCAGCTGAAATCGGACCCGATCCGGAACCGCCCGAAATCGAACCTGTGAGTGTAGGAGGCGGACAGCGAGAACGTCCATTCGGGAACGTCGCGAAAGCGCTCGCTGCGCCTGTCCACACCCGAATTGGGATCGATATAGCGCACATATTTCGGTTTGGTGATGGACGCAGTGGCCCCGAAGCGGAAAGCTTCGGCAATCAGTGCGCTTGCTTCGGCTTCCAGCCCATATAGCCGGATCTTGCCGGCATTGCCGACGATGGTGGCCGACTGGCCTGTCGGCGACACGACGATGGTCGAGCGCTGGATGTCGTTGACCGTCGTATAATAGGCGGCGACGTTCAGCCGCAGCCGTCGATCCAGGAACTCGCTCTTGAACCCCCCTTCATGCGAGAAGGCGATTTCCGGGCGGAAGGGGATGAAGGAGGCGGATGCCTCGCCCGTGGCGCGCAGATTCTGTCCGCCGGACCGGAAACCCTTGCTCGTCTTGGCATATAGCAGCACATCGGTGGTCACCGCATAGTCGACGCCCAGCGTGTAGGACACGCCCGCGAAGCTGTCGGTGCGCTGCGCCGTACAATCGGGGAGACTGGTTCCGCCCAGCGAGCAGCGATAGGCGCTCGTGGCGCCGTTGAATGTCCTGGCGCTGAGCTTGAGTCCCTTGTCGTCGACCGAATAGCGCACGCCGCCCGTGATCCCCAACGCCTCGGTCGGATGCCAGGTGGCCTGCGAGTAGAAACCCATGCTGTCGTTCGCCACGGCACCCGAATAAAAATTGGGATTGTTGGCGTTCAACGACGTGATCGCGAAGGATTCGTTGGAATCGGTGCCAGTCTCACGCATGTAGAAGGCGCCCGCGGCGAAATCGACCTGATCGTCGAGCGCCTTGCCGGTAACCTGGAATTCGCCCGAATATTGTTTCAGATCCTGCGCGCCCCGGGTCCGCAGGATATTGATCGGTGATCCGTCGAGATCGATGGGCGAAAAGGCCTTGATGGCGCGATAGCCGCCAACCGCCTTGATGGCGCCAAAGAAGGTATCGAGGCTGAAGGTGGCGCTGTAGGTCTGCGTCTTGGCGTAGCTGCGCGTGGGGTAGATCAGCGTCACGTTGTCGCTGTTCTGCGCGCCGGGGATGTAGCCGGCGAGGAAGGCCGCGCCCTGCGCACTCCGGGTCGCGGGCGCGCCCGGACCGAACAATTCGAAGCCCGCCTCCGTATTTGCGAGCGAGTCCCGCGACACGAAGCGCAAGCGATAGGGGTTGGTCAGCGCATCCTGCTTGAACACTTCGGCCGCCAACAGGATGCTGGTCGTCTCGGTGGGCTTTGCGAGCAGCTTCACGCGCCCGGTCCAGGAGTCGCGCTCGCCGATGTCGAGGCCGCTATTGGTTTCGCGGACATAGCCGTCACGCTTGAGGAAATTCGCCGAAGCCCGAATCGCGACCCGGCCCTCTACCAGGGGAACGTTCACCACGGCGGTGCCCGCCCGTTCGTCGAACCGGCCGTAAGAAGCCGAAAGCGAACCCGAGAATGCCGTCGGATCGGGATCGTTCGTCTGGATCAGGATGGCGCCGCCGGTCGTGTTGCGCCCGAACAACGTGCCCTGCGGACCCTTCAGCACCTGAACGCTCTGCACGTCGAGAAGATCGGCGTTCACGCCATAGGCGCGCGACCAGTAGAGACCGTCCACATACACGCCGACCGAAGGATCAAGGGATGCGACCACGTCGGTCTGCACCTGCCCGCGCATCGTGAATGTGGCGGCCGTATTGGCCGAATTCGCCTCGCGGATATAGAGGCCGGGAGTCATGCGCTGAATGTCGGCGACCCGGACGGCGGCCTGTTGCTCCAGCTGTTCGCCGGTAAATGCCGTGACCGCGACGGGCACATCCTGCAGGTTTTCCGCAACCTTCCGCGCGGTGACGACGATATCTTCGAGGCCGCCGCGCTGGCTCGCGTCCTTGTCGCTGCCCCCCGCATTCACGGCGTCCTGACCATAGCTGGTCGCGGGGACGCCCGCGGCCGCGACCGCCACCAACAGTGCTGCTTTCAGCTGCATTACCCTCTCCCGTTTTTTTGCGGCAACCTGTCGGCTGTCTCGCCTTGTCAGTCATCGAAACCCAAGCGCGCAGATGTCCCCTTTGCGACCCGATGGACGTAGCCGCTTCCGGAAAAGCGTCGCTCACACGGCCCGTTCCGATGTCTGCGCGTCAACTGTCTTAAATCTTTCGTCGTGTGTCAACCGAATGATTGCCGCGCGCATGGCGTACGACTTCGCGCGTGCAGGTTCATGCGCGGAATTATCTTGCGATGAGGCAGGGATGCCGCCCGGTCAGGGCAGGATAGTCTTGGGCGCCGCCGGCTGGGCAAGCAGATCGCTCACCGACGAAGGAAGCGGGCTGGAAATCGCGCCGGCCGCCATGGCGATCGCGTCGTCGATCTTGGCAATGCGCTGGGCGGGCGTGACCCCGTCATTCTTGGCACGATCCAGATGAACCAACATGTGCAGGAACATCACCACCGCCAGTCGGAGCCGTTCACCTACATAAGGTCCCGGAACGTCCGGAACTGCGCTCATGATCAGCTGGATCACATGATTGGTCAGCGGCGCTTCATCCAGCCAGGTCCTGGGTATCGAGGTGCGCCAATAGATGTTGATGAGGAAAGCCGCATAGCTGCAATCGCCATGGGCGTCAGTCTCGTCGACGACGGGGCGCAGCAGCACGTCGAGCAGCGCCCTCACATCGTTGAGCAAGCCGTCGCGGCTGGCCTGCGACAGCAATTCCCCTCGTTTGCGCTCCATATTGGGCAGGCGTCGCGCGACGATCGCCCGCACCAGCGCGTCCTTGCTGCCAAAATGATACTGGACCGCATAATGATTGCTCGATCCGGCGGCTCGCCCGATCTCCCGCAGCGAAACGCCATCCACGCCTTGTTGCCCGAACAATCTTTCGGCTGCTTCGATGATCGCGTCTGTGGTCACTAACCCGAATATGCTCTCGATAGGGGTGTGCCCACCCGGGGCTCGGCTGGCATCGCCTGTAGAATATCGGCGAAAGCAGCGCCAGCGACAAGTCGCCGTCAGCGCTGCCGACCCATATTGGCCGCTCGGCGAGACAAGCGTCAATCGACGACGATAGGCAGTGCATCGACCCCCCACACGCCGACCGTGTGATAGGAAAAGCCCCCTTCGGGCGACAGACGGATGTTCGGGAACCGTGGCAGGAATTCTTCGAACACAATCTGGACCTCGCGTCGCGCCAGATGAATGCCCAGGCAGTAATGAATGCCGGTGCCGAACGTCATTCCCCTGTCGCGACGACTGAGGTCGATCCTGTGGGGGTTCTCGAACCGGCGGGGATCGCGGCTGGCGAGATAGGTCGGCAGCACGATCCAGTCCCCCGCCTTCATCGCTATGCCGCCAAATTCGCAGTCGGCAATGACGGTTCGCCGGTTCTGGACCACGCCATAGGCGCGAAACAGTTCGTCCACCGCGGGCACGATCTTCGACGGGTCGTCCCGCAGCGTACGCTGCAGTTCCGCGTCCCCCGCGATACGATGCATGTGCCAGCCAAGGCTGCCTAGCACGGTGTCGAGCCCGCCCCCGTACAGCACCATGCACATACCCATGATGTCGCCATGCTCCAGCGGCTTGCCGTCGATCCGCGCGGCGAGTATCTGGCTGATGAGGTCGTCGCCCGGCTTCTGCCGGCGCTCTTCCACACAGGCTTCGAGATAGCGAAGGATCGTCTTGGCCGCGTCCGCTCGCGCGTCGAGCGTCGCTCCGCGGATCAGCTCATGCTCCCATTCGAGAAACTCCTCGAGCCGATCCTGCGGCAAGCCCATGAGGCTGAGGAAGAGGCGGCTCGGAACGAACCGCGCGAAGTCCTGCACGAAATCGAACGACCGCCGGTCGCCAAGCTCGTCGATGAGCGAACGGCATACCTCCCGGATCGACTGTTCCAGCCGCCTGACCGCGCTCGGCTGGAACCAGGGCTGGAGCACCTGCCGGAACGGAAGGTGCGCCGGCGGATCGATCTCCTGCGGATTGAGCCGCCATGATACGCCCAGCAGCTTCGCGATGTCCGTCACCTCGCGCGCGCTGAAACGCTCATTGTCCATATAGGCCGCCTGGATATCGTCGAATCGGGTCAGCAGCCAGCCGGCGTTGTTACGCGTCGCACTGGTAGCCCACACAATGTCAGGCCCCTCGTGCAGGCGCGCGGCCGCGACATAGGGATCGTCCAGTTCGCCCGAAAAGCGATCGACGCTGTCGTCCCACACCAGCTCGGGCGGAACATGCGCTGGAATGCGCTCGCGGGTCGGTGCCAGGGTAGCCATGATCTCCCTCCATCCTCTTTCCGGGGCGGTTGTGCACCCGCTCATGTTTGACACGATTGCCTTCAAAAAGTATACAACCGACTTAAACGATGCTATTCCCTATGTGATAGCTTATCAAGTTCAACAGTTGGGCGAGAGGAAAAATGGCGATGGGACATGATCTCGTCATTCGCGGCGGTACGATCGTCGACGGCAGCGGCGGGCCGACCATGATCGCAGATGTCGCGGTCTCCGACGGCAAGATCACGGCCATTGGTCAGGTCGCGGGGAGCGGGATCGAGGAAATCGATGCGCGAGACCGCCTGGTCACGCCTGGCTTCATCGACATGCACACCCATTATGACGGGCAGGCAACCTGGGACGAATTCATGCAGCCTTCGTCCTGGCATGGCGTCACGACGGTTGTCGGCGGCAATTGCGGCGTGGGCTTCGCGCCCTGCCGCGAAGCCGACCATGGCAAGCTGATCCGTTTGATGGAAGGCGTGGAGGACATTCCCGAAGCGGTCATGGCGGATGGACTGCCATGGACGTGGGAGTCGTTCCCGGACTATCTCGACTTCCTGGGCCAGCGCCGGTTCGACATCGACGTCGGCGTTCAGATCCCCCATTCGCCCGTTCGCGTCTATGTGATGGGCGAGCGCGGCGCGAACCGGGAGCCGGCGACAGCAGACGAGATCGCCCAGATGCGCAGCATCGTGGCCGACGGCGTACGCGCAGGGGCAATCGGCGTATCCACATCGCGCTTCCTGTTGCACAGGACCCGCGCCGGCGAGATCGCGCCCAGCGTGGAATCGGCCGAGGCGGAGTTGCTTGGCCTCGCGGGTGGCCTGCGCGATGCCGGGGGGGGCGTGTTCCAGATCATCCCGTCGCTCGACGATGGAGCGGACCCGGAGTTCGCGCTGATGACGCGCCTTGCCGAAGCGGCGGGGCGCCCCCTGTCCTTCTCGCTGGTGGCGCAGCAGAACAGGCCCGACATATGGCGGCGCTATCTCGATCTGCTGGATCAGTATCGCGGCGCGGCGCCCATCAAGGGACAGGTATTCCCCCGACCGATCGGCATCCTCTTCGGTCTCGACCTGTCCTTCCATCCGTTCAGCCTGAACGCCAGCTATCGGCCGCTCGAAGCGCTGCCACTGGCCGAAAAGGTCGCCGCATTGCGCGACCCGGAACTGCGCCGGCGGATATTGTCCGAGTCACCCGAAGACCCCAATCCATTCCTGCTCAAGGTCGTCGATGCCGCGCGCGATCTGTATCTGTTCGAGGATCCGCCGGTCTACAAGCCCTCGCCGCAGACCGAGGCGTCGGCCGTCGCGAGCCGGCGCGATATGTCACGGCACGAGGTCATCTATGACTGGTTGCTGGAAGATGACGGCCATGCCATTCTCTATTCCCCCGGCGCCAACTTCGTGGACCGCTCGCTCGATGCCGTGGCGGAACTGATGCATCATCCGGGCACGGTGCTCGGTCTGGGCGACGGCGGCGCGCATTACGGCATGATCTGCGATGCGAGCTTCCCCACGTCGGTCATGGCCTATTGGGCGCGCGACGCTGAGCCGTCGCAACGGATCGCGGTCGCCAAGGCGGTCAACATGCTGACTGCCGCGCCAGCCGCCGCGCTGGGATTGACAGACAGGGGGCATCTCGCCGTGGGGATGCGCGCCGACATCAACGTCATCGATCATCCGCGCGTGCAGCTTCGTCAGCCGCACGCCGTCCGCGATCTCCCCGCCGGCGGGCGACGGTTGCGGCAACGCGCCGACGGTTACGACGCGACGATCGTGAACGGACAGATTACATACCGGTTCGGCGAGGCGACAGGCGCCCTGCCGGGCCGGTTGCTGCGCGGAGCGGCCGGGGCAAAGGGCTGAGATGGTCCCGTTCGCGCACCGGGCCTTTATCCGGTAGTGATCGAGAGACTGCCGGCCGCACGATAATGTGGGAGAGGATGATGGCAATGGGGCGGGCGTTGCTCCCGTGGCGGATCGGGGCGTGGGGCGCAGGCTCCCCGTCGTCCGGCAAGCCGCAGCGTAGCCATTGAGCGAGGCTGTCGCTCCTCGGGCCGGACCGGGTGGCATTCCGTTCGGCCGCCTGATGTTCGTGCTCATCACTGCCGAGTTCGCCTGCTCGCTGGAAATGAACATGATCTGGGCGGCGCTATCGCCGCTTTACAGCCAATATGGCGACCCGGTTAAGGTCGGCTGGCTGGTTACCGGATTCACACTGGTTTCAGCTGGAAGCGCCGCCATATGCGGAAGGCTGGGCGATCTTTTCGGCCGGCGACGGGTGATGCTGGCCACCCTCGCCGTGGCGACGTGCGGCTCCATCATCAGCGCATCGAGCGCCGACCTGAATGTCATCGTAGCGGGTCGCGCCCTGCAGGGCTGTTCAATGGCGATCTTGCCGCTTTGTTTCGGACTGCTGCGCGAACATGCGGCGCCCAGGCATATTCCCTTCGGCGTGGGCGTCCTGGGCGGTGTTTATGCCGCAGGCAGCACACTGAGCGGTCTGATGGGCGGGATCATCGTCGATACGGGCCACTGGCAGAATATCTTCGTCGTCAGCGCGTGCGCTACCGTGGTCGCAGCGGTGGTCATCATGGCAATGCTGCCCCGATCGATCCGGTCAGCGAGCGGGCGCTGCACCGATGCCTTGGGCGGACTGTTGTTCGTGCCCTCGATAGCCTCGCTGCTGCTGTCGTTCACATTGGCGCGCGATGCCGGATGGACATCTCCTATCCCGATCGGGCTGTTGACCGGCGGCGTGGCGGGTCTCGTCATCTGGGCATGGCATGAAGCGCGGCAGGCCGACCCGCTGATCGACGTGCGCCTGTTGCGCAACCGGCAGGTCGCCCTCGCCAACCTGTGCATATTCCTGACCGGCCTGGGCCCCATGACCCAGGCGCTCGTGACGATCCCGCTGCTGCAGCAGCCGATATGGACCGGGGTCGGCTTCGGCGTCGCCGCCACCATGGCCGCACTGTTCAAATTCCCCGGTGGGCTCACGGCCGCCGCCGCGTCGATCGGCGCGGGAAAGCTGGCGCAGCGGATCGGGATGCGCAACGTCGTCATCGGCGTATGCGTGATGAATGTGGTCGCTTGGGCCATCCTGGCCGTGAACCACGATTCCCTGATCCTCGTCGTGACCGTATCGATCATCATGCTCGCGCCAGGCGCCGCGCTGATTGCCGGGTGCACGCCCGCGCTGGTAATGGACGTGGTGCCGCACGACCGGACCAGCGAGGCGACCGGGCTATGCCAAGTAGTCCGCTCGCTCGGCCTGACGATCGGCTCGCAGATCGTCGCGGCGGCGCTGGCATCCGATGTGATCGCCGCGGCGTCTGGCGGACGTGGCGTGTTTCCGACGACGACCGCCTATTCGCTCGCTTGCGGCCTGATCGCGGGCTTCGCCGGCCTGGCGCTTCTGGCGGCGATTGCCCTGCCCCGGCAAAAACCGGCCTGACGATCCGGCTGAGCATGACGACCGGATAAAGGGGTCGCCTGCGCTGGCGAAGGCGCCTTCAGCGTGTCACCTCTTTCGCAACCTATTTGCGTTGGAGACGACCCTTCGATGGACAGGCTCAAGGGCGACCGCGCCCATTCTGGCCTGCGCTTCGAACGATCCGATCGCGAGCGAGGCCATCCGCCCGCCAAGGTCGATCATTCGGCCCGGCGTCGGCGGATCGGCCCGCAGCGCCAGCGCGCCGATCTGCCGGACCTGTTCAGTCCAGGAGGCGTGCGCTGACAGCAGAGTGGCAAAGGTTGCGGCACCGGCGCGGGAAAGGGCGTCCATCTTTTCCGGTAGCATCTGCGCCAGTTCCTCATGATCGGCCGACAATGGCGCGCGCAGGGCCGAGCCGAGGATCATGGAGCGGGCTGCAACCACCTCACCTGCGGCTCCGGCCGCTTCGATCGCCCGCAGGCCGGTCCGCATCATGACCAGGCCGGACGCCACCAGCCGGCGCCAGCTTGCGGGCGTGTCAAACATCCGCGCCTTCCTCCAGCCCGCCATGCTGCTGTTGCGCCGCCCGGGCAGCGGAGATCAGGCTTTGTCCCGTCTCAGTGGCGGCCCGGGGTGTCATTGTCACGGCAACCCCGTCCGGCCCGTCCAGGATGACGAAGCCCGCCTCCGCTGTGGCGATGCCCGGCTCGGTCTGGGCTTGGGGAATGTTGGTAGGCTGGCTCATGGCTTATGCCTCGACTTGGAAGGGAGAGGGCCTGGGCGGCTGAGGATCGATATAGAGATAGGCAGGATCGAACTGCGCGCGCGCCACCAGCCTCTCGGGGTCGAGTATCTCGACGAGAGACGACCGGAAAACGCACAGACCGTTCTCGCGCAAATGGCGCAATACCCGGTTCACATGAACGTTGGTGAGGCCGCAGATTTCCGACAGGTCTGTCTGCGTCAGCCCGAGCGCGAAGCGGCGTCCATCGCTGAGGCCTGCCGACATCAGCCGGGCGTTGGTCTCGCACAGGAAATGGGCGACCCGCCCGACCGCATCCAGCCGGCCGAGGCGGAAGAGCCATGCGCGATGGATCGCCGCGTCGATCAGCGTCGAGAACCAAAGCTTGCGTCCCAGTTGGGGACGATCCTCCAGGATGGCATCGAGCGCCCGGTGGGGCACGATCGCGACCGTGGCCGCCGTCATGGTCGCGACATCATGATCCAGTGTCTTCAGCGGATAGGCGTGCAGATCGACGAAGTCGCCCGGTACATGGACCGCCACCAGCTGCCGAAGCCCGTTCCTGTCGTCGATATATCGCGACATGAAGCCTTCGATCAGCAGGGTGCTCTGGCTCAGCTGGTCGCCCGCATGGACGAGTGTCGAGCGAGGCGGGAGGGTCCTGATCTCGCGGATCGACTGTTCCAGACAGGCGCGCTCGTCCGCGTCGAGCACCGCACCGCGTTTGTCCCTCAAAAATCGCTCGGTAAACATTGGCTGACCATCTCTTTCGCGGCGCAGATGGAGCGGCATGATGTCTGTGCCGTCCCTTAACGGCCAAGCACCCGAGCCGTTGCAAAGGCAATGACTTAAACGTGATGACATAGGTTAGTTTTGGTCACCGTAGCGCAACCTCCCCGTCCCGCCAGGGTTATTGGGTCACCCCATTGCCCATGGCTGCGTCTGCTTGCGCCCGGAACATGCCGGCCAAGCGATCGGTCCTTGGCACCCAGACATAATAAGGAAACAGCATGGCCAGGAAACCGACAACGACATCGCAGCCTTCGGACAAGCTGACGCCGGCAGACCTGGCAGGAAAGGATATGGGTGGCGAGTCTCCGCAAAAGGCCTCCGCGATCCCGGCGGACGCAGCGATCATGGCGGCCTATGCAGAGCCACAGGCTGCGGGGGGCGAGACCCATCAGGTCGCGGGAGATGGCGTCGCCACCCTGACCACGCAGAACGGCATTCCGGTCGCCGATGACCAGAACAGCCTCAAACAGGGCGCGCGCGGGCCGACGCTGCTCGAGGATTTCCATTTCCGCGAGAAGATGTTCCACTTCGACCATGAGCGCATTCCCGAGCGCGTCGTCCACGCCCGCGGCTATGGTGCGCACGGCTTTTTCGAACTGACCGACAGCCTCGCGGACGTCAGCCGTGCCGACGTGTTCCAGCGGGTCGGCGAGCGCACGCCCGCCTTCGTCCGCTTCTCTACCGTCGCTGGTTCCAAGGGTTCGCCTGACCTTGCCCGTGACGTGCGCGGCTTTGCGGTCAAGCTCTACACGCAGGAGGGCAATTGGGACCTCGTCGGCAACAACATCCCGGTCTTCTTCATCCAGGATGCGATCAAATTCCCCGACCTGATCCATTCGGTGAAGCCAGCCCCCGACAGGGAATTCCCGCAGGCGCAATCGGCCCATGACAATTTCTGGGACTTCATCAGCCTGACCCCGGAGAGCTTCCACATGGTCATGTGGCAGATGTCCGACCGCACCATTCCCCGCTCGCTGCGGACGATGGAGGGCTTCGGCGTCCACACCTTCCGCCTGGTCGATGCCGACGGTAAATCCACCTTCGTCAAATTCCACTGGAAGCCCAAGCAGGGCCTGCAGTCGGTGGTGTGGAACGAGGCCGTCAAGATCAACGGCGCCGATCCCGACTTCCACCGGCGTGACCTGTGGGACGCGATCAACGGCGGCGACTTCCCCGAATGGGAGCTGGGCGTCCAGCTGTTCGACGACGCCTTCGCCGACAGCTTCGACTTCGACGTGCTCGACGCGACCAAGATCATTCCCGAGGAACTGGTGCCCGTTCGCATCGTCGGCCGGCTGGTGCTGGACCGCGTCGTCGACAATTTCTTCGCGGAGACAGAGCAGGTTGCCTTCTGCACCCAGAATGTGCCGCCGGGCATCGACTTCTCGAACGACCCGCTGCTGCAGGGCCGTAACTTCTCCTATCTCGACACCCAGATCAAACGCCTTGGCGGACCCAATTTCACGCACATCCCCATCAACGCGCCCAAATGCCCGATGGCCCATTTCCAGCAGGATGGGCACATGGCGATGCGCAATCCGGTAGGCCGCGTGAACTATGAGCCCAACAGCTGGGGCGCCACGCAGGGGGGGCCGCGCGAAGACCCGGTGCGCGGCTTCACCAGCTTTGTCGAAGCCGCCGATGGACCCAAGCAGCGCGTCCGATCGGAAAGCTTCGCTGATCACTACAGTCAGGCGCGGCAATTCTTCGTCAGCCAGACGCCGATCGAGCAAAAGCATATCGGCGACGCGCTAGTGTTCGAACTATCGAAGGTGGAGCGGCCCGACATCCGCTCGCGCACCGTGTCGCATTTGCTCAATATCGACGCGACGCTGGCCGCCACCGTGGCGGAAGGTCTCGGCCTAGCCATTCCCGACCCGGCCGTGGCCGCGCGCAAGCCGATCGCCGACCTGCCACCCTCGGACAAGCTGAGCATCGTCAAGAATGGGCCAGAGAGCTTCAAGGGGCGCAAGCTGGGCATTTTGCTCAGCGATGGTGCGGATACCGCGATCTTCAAGGCGCTGGTCGCTGCGGTCGATGCCGAAGGCGCGGTTTACGAAGTGATCGCGCCCAAGATCGGCGGCGTCACCCTGTCGGACGGAACGACGGTCGCGGCCAAGCACAAGATCGACGGTGGCCCCTCGGTCCTGTTCGATGCCGTCGCGATACTCGTGTCGGCCGAGGGTGCGGCGCTGCTATCGCTCGATGCCGCAGCCAAGGACTTTGCGACCGACGCCTTTGCCCACTGCAAATATATCGGCATCAGCGCCGAGGCGGAAGCGATCTTCGCGAAGGCGGGGATCGCCGACGATCTCGACGATGCCTGCCTGCCGCTGGGCAAGCCGGCCGATGCCAAGGCCTTTCTGACTGCCTGCCGATCGCTGAGATACTGGGCGCGCGAACTGGTGGTGGATCTGGACGCGAAGCCGCCCAGGAAGGGCTGACAGGGATCGCAGCGTCGGTACGCGCTTCGGCGCTGCTTGCTGGCTGCGTCCATCGCCAACTTTCCCTTGCCGCCATGGAATGGCATGACGCTGTATCGAAGGCGTCAGGATGTTGCTGGCGGCAAGGCGATGGGGCGATAGCATATGGACAGGGTAGACGGGCTGAAGCTGGTAATCTGCGGCGCCGCGGGCGGGATCGGTTCGGCGGCGGTCCGGGGCTTCGCGGACGATGGCGCAAAGATCGTCGCCTTCTACAAAAGCACGCCACCGGCCGAGCATTTGCGCGATTGCGCACTCTGGGTCCAATGCGACCTGACCGACAAGGCGGCGGTGGACGCGGCCTTCCGGGATGCCCAGCAACATCTTGGCGGCCTTGATGCCGTGATCCAGGCTGCGGGAACATGGCGAGGCGGCCGGCCGGAATCCGTCAATGGCGACGAGATCGACTTCCTGCTCTCGGTCAATCTGAAGACCACCATCTATACGAACCAGGCCGCCCATGAATGCATGAAGGGTGCTGGGGGCAGGATCATCAATTTCGGGTCGATCGACGGCATCAGCGGCAATCCCAGTTCCGCTCTCTATGCAGCGACACGCGGCGCGGTGCACAGCTGGACGCGCTCTGCGGCAAAGGCCTGGGGCAAGGACGGCATCAATGTAAACACCGTATCGCCCGCCATGCATACCGACCTGGTCGAAACGCTGTTCAACCAGTTCGACGATGCGGGCAAGGCCGCCTTCATCGCGACGCTGGCGCAAAGGATACCCATGGGCGGAAAATTGGGCGAACCGGCGCAGGACCTGGTCCCCGTCCTGAAATTTCTGGCAGGCCCTGGTTCGCGCTATGTCACCGGGCAGTTGATCCCGGTCGACGGCGGGATGATCATGGTCGGTGCGTGACGGCCCGGCGGTTTGGGCGCCGGACGACGGCCTATAATATGAGGTCGAGGGTGACCTTGACCGACGATATCAGCCAGATGCCATCGATCTTGCGATACTCGTCATGGACGAAGCCATAGGCGATGCCGGTCCCTTGATGATCCGGCACCGCCTCCCCGATATATGTTTCCTGTCGCCACACGCCCTTCGCGCGCGTTGACCCTTCAAATTCGATCTGGGGCATGGTCGCGATGTGCAGTCGCTTCGTGGAGTGCCGGAACCGATCCTCCAGATAGAGCAGTATCTGCGTCCGGCCGGTAATGGCGGCGGTCTGGACGCGACCGGCCGAAAGGAGCGTCTCGGCGGCGGGCGACAGGTCCAGCACCGCGTCGGGTGACAGGATGTTCTCCAGATCGGACCAGCGCTTTGCATCGATCGCCTGCGAGTAGCGCGCGCGCAGCAGCCTGATTTCCTCCAGCGCCAACAGTCTTTCGATAGCGTCCATTGCAGATCCCCTTGGCTCGCGCCTACTGCGGCTGCGACCAGCCGATTTCGTCAAAGGGGATCCCAGGCTATCGGCAACCGGTCGATGCCCCATACCGCCGTGGTGTGATATTCGACCGTCTCTCCCGGTTGCAGCCGGATATTCCCGAACCGCGCCAGCACCTCTTCCAGCACGATCTGCACTTCGCGTCTGGCGAGGTGAATGCCAAGGCAATTATGCGGGCCGACGCCGAAGGTGAGGTTGCGCTGCTTGCGATCGATATCGATCCTGTGGGGATCAGTGAATTGTGCGGGATCGCGGGCAGCAAGGAAGGCGGGCAGCGAAATCCAGTCGCCCTTCTTCATGAACACGCCCCGAAATTCGCAATCTGCCATGACGGTCCGCTTCAGCTGCGTCGGCGCGAAGGCACGCAGCAGTTCATTGGTGGCCTTGCCGATATCGGCCGGATTGGCGCGAAGACGCGCCTGCAACTCCGGGTCGCGCGCAAGATAGTGCATATGCCAGCCGAGGCTGCTGAGAACCGTGTCCAGCCCGCCGCCGTAAAGCAGCATGCACATGCCCATGATCTCGTCATGGTCCATCGGACGCCCGCGCACTTCCCCCGTCACGACCGCCGTCAGCAGATCGTCCCCGGGATTGCGGCGCCGATCCTCCACGCATTGCTCGAGATAGTGCATGATCGCCTTCGCGCCCTTCGCGCGGGCTTCGAGACCGGGACCGCGGATCATCGCCGCTTCCCATTCGAGAAACTGGTCGAGTTGATCGAGCGGAAGACCCATGATCGTCAGGAATACCTCGCTCGGGAAATAGCGGGCGAAGTCGTGCACGAAATCGACCGTCCCGCACCCGCTCAACGCGTCCAGCCGCCTGCGGCACATGTCGCGCAGCGCCTGATCGAGCCTGGCGATCGCGCCGGGCTGGAACCAGGGTTGCAATATCTGCCGGTAGGGTATGTGATCGGGGGGATCGATCTCATGGGGGTTGAGCTTCCAGGAGACGCCAAGCAGCGCAGACACGTCATTTATCTCGAAGGCGCCGAACCGCTGATAATCCATCGCTACCGCATAGATGGCGTCATAGGTGGTAGGGAGCCAGCCCGGCCGGCCTCGGGACATGCCCGTGGCCCAGACGATTTCCGGCCCGTCGTGCAGTCGGGCGACGGAGACGAAGGGGTCGGGCAGTTCCAGGGCATATTCGTTGATATCGTGATCCCACAGCAGGGCTGCGGGCACATGGGAGGGATATTTCTCTCGCACCATCTGGTTCATGTCGGCTTGCCTTCGCTTTGGCGGTCAGGGGCTGGCGGTGCGGCGCGTGGACGGTCAGTGAGAATACGTCGGTGCGCGCCCGTCTGGCGGCCAGGATGTCTCACCGTCGTTGAGTGGCGCGCGGGTCGACCGAAGCAGCTGCGAAATGCCCTGCCAAAAGCTGATGACCGCCATCATCTCGATCATTTCCGCAGGGCCGCCGATCGCCTGCTGGCAACGCGCCCAACTGTCCGGCGACACAAAGCCTTCGCACAGCACTTCATCGACGCAGGCGAGCACTGCCTGGTCGGTGTCGTCCAAAACGTCCGATTCACGCCATTCGCGCACGGCGACGAGATTCTCCGTCGATATCCCGATCGCCTGCGCCAGCCGCCAATGCTGGACCCATTCATAATCGCATCCGGTCACCCAGCCGATCCGCATGATGATGAATTCGCGCAGGCGCGCCGGAAAGCGGGTGCTGGAGGCCAGGTTACGCAGATGTGAGAAAAAGGTCGCTGCAATGTCGGGATTATGCGCGACCACGCGAAACGCGTTATTTTCGCCCTGCATGGCCGTCATGCCGATATTCTCCGCCAATGATCTGGCAATAGGCATGGGAAGCAATGGAAAAATGGATTGATCCGGCAACCAACCTCTCCTCGTTTTCGCGCACCATATACTATATATTTAGCTTATGGGTCGATCATAACAACTGATACTGTATTATGTACTTTATCACGTGAGTTGACGATATGACTATTATTTATCATCCAATCGCAAAAGAGGAATTGAGGGAGCCTTATGCCTAAACCAGTCTGCGTCGTCGTCGGTGCCGGAAAAGGTCTTGGCAGCGCCATCGCCCGCAAATTCGCCAGCGAGGGATTCGCCGTGGCCGTGATGGCGCGGCATGGCGGGTTTCTGGACATGCTGGTCGAGCGGATCGTCGAGGATGGCGGCGATGCGCTGGCGGTCCCTTGCGATGTCACTAGCCATCAAGCCGTCGTCGATGCGTTTCATATGGTCAGGCGCCAACTGGGCGATCCGGCGGTCCTGATTTACAACGCCTTCAGGAACGACCCGGCCATGGCCCTGCGCGATGCGCCGCCCGAGGCACTGCTTTCCAGCCAGAAGGTAAACACGTTCGGCGCGTTGTGGTGCGCGCAGCAGGTCATCCCGGCCATGGCCGAGGCCGGCAGGGGAACGCTTCTGTTCACGACAGGATCGGTCATATTGAAGCCGGTGCCGAACCACGCCTTGTTGGGCATGGGCAAGGCTGCGCTTTACGCGATGGCCAATACGCTGGCCGGCGAAGTGAGCGGCCTGGGCCTGCATGTGGCGTCCGTCGTCATCCACGGCGCGATCCAGCCCCAGACGCCGTTCGATCCCGACCTCATCGCGCAAGCCTATTGGGAGCTTCATGGCGAGCAGGCCGGCAGCTTTCGCACCGAACTCCACTTCAAGGGGGTGCCGGGCTGATCGCACATTACAGGTTCACCTTGACGCCGCCGTCGATGACTATGACGTCGCCGGTATGGAACGAGGATCGGTCGCTCGCCAGATAGGCGGCAATCCCCTCGAAATCCTCCGGTGCCCCGATCCGTCCGAGCGGTGTCCGCGCGAGGAATTCGGCGTCCATCGCCTTGCGCTTCGGGTCGTCGGCGGACAGGCCGATCTGCGTGCGGATATAGCCCGGCGCGATCATGTTGATGCGTACGCCCGATCGCCCCAGTTCCGGCGTCATGCTGGTCATGATCGCCGCCAGCGCCCCCTTGGCGGCGCTGTAATGCGCCATGCCGGTAACGCCCCTGAAGATGACGAGGCTGCCGCATATGATGAGCGATCCGCCGGGATCGCCCGCCTTTGCCCGACCGACCATGTGCCGTGCGGCCTCCTGCAAGGTGTAGAAGGCGCCATGCTGGTTGGTGGCGAGCAGGTGATGATAGTCCTGCGGCGTGATATCCAGCGACGATGCCCGGCCGTGCGACATACCGGCATTGGCGATCGCGCAGTCGATCCGACCCATCTCCTCCACCGCACGGGCCATGCCGACCACCACCTCCGAGTGCGAGGAGACATCGACCGAATCGGCGAATACGCGACCACCCTGCTCCCGCAGCAAGGCCGCGGCCTCCGCGTTGCGATCCTTGTTGCGGCCCCAGATGACGATGTCGCCGCCGCATTTGGCGATACCCTGGGCAAAGGCCAGCCCCAGGCCGCTGCTGCCGCCCGTGACCAGCGCAACCTTGCCGGTCAGATCGAATATATTCTGCGTCATCAAACCTCCCTTGGCCGCCCCTCGCGATGGGCCGCGCGTCGGCGGCGCCGTGCAACCGCGAACCTCATCCGATCAGCCGAGCTTCACCGTCGAGGGCATTTCGTCCATCAGAACGGTCTTGGTCTCCAGGAAATGGAACAGCCCTTCGCGTCCGCCCTCGCGGCCGAGGCCGGATTGTTTGAACCCGCCAAAGGCGATGCCGAAATCATTCCGGAACGCGTTATGGCCGACCGTCCCGCTGCGTAGTTCCCTCGCGGCCGCGAACGCGCGATCGACATCGTTGGTGAATACCGATGCGTTGAGGCCATAGATGCTGTCATTCGCGATCTCGATCGCATGGGCTTCATCATCGGCGGGCATGACGCTGAGGACGGGACCGAAAATCTCCTCCCGTGCGATTGTGAAGTCGTTCTGAACGTTGCCGAACACCGTCGGCTCGACATAATAGCCGCAATCCATGTGCGACGGGCGCCCGCCGCCGGTGGCCAATGTCGCGCCTTCCGCCTTCCCCTTGGCGATATAATCCTCCACGCGCGTGCGCTGCCGCTCCATCGCGAGCGGTCCCATCTGCGTGTCGGCGGCAAAGGGATCGCCGACCCTCACCTTGCCGAAGGCATCGCTCAGCGCCTCCAGCATCGCTTCATGGCGCGAGCGGCTGACGATGATGCGGGTGAGCGACGCGCACACCTGCCCCGTCAGCAGGGTGCCCAGTCCGGCGATGCTCTTTGCCGCCAGTTCCACGTCATAATCGTCGAGAATGACCGCCGCCGATTTGCCGCCCAGTTCGAGCGTACAGCGGGCGATGCGCTCGCCGCAGATGGAAGCGATCTTGCGTCCGGCGGCGGTCGATCCGGTGAAGGTGACCTTGTCGATGCCGGGATGCCGGACCAGATGTTCCGAAACCGCGCGATCGGCGGTCACGACATTGACGACGCCGGGCGGCAGGCCGATCCGGTCGCAGATTTCGGCGAGGATATAGGCGGCGCCGGGCGCCTCGGGCGAGGCCTTGAGGATGACAGTGCAGCCCGCCAGCAGCGCCGGCGCGACCTTGTGGACGATAAGGCCGTTCGGTCCGTTCCAGGGGATGATGGCCGCCACCACGCCTACCGGCTCGCGGAGGATGAGGCCCACGCCCTTGCCACCCGACGGCTCCCTCTGTTCGATGAAGGGATAGGTGCTGGCCAGACTGGCATAGCTGCGCCAGACATTGCCAAGCCCGGTGATGATCGCGCTCGACAAGCTGTGCACGACGCCAGATTCAGTGGTCCAGATCCGGGCCAGTTGTTCCCTGCGGCCGTCGATCCCGTCGGCGATGGCGGAAATGTAGGTCGCGCGCTCCTCATGCGTCATGCGGGGCCAAGGCCCCTTGTCGAAGGCGGCCCTAGCGGATTCGACCGCGCTGTCGATATCGCTCCCCTGCGCTTCAGGCACACGCAGATAGGGCTGTTCGGTGCCGCTGTTGATCACCGTGATGATCGCGTCGCTCGACGGATCGGCCCATTTGCCGCCGATGAAGAAATGGCCGTGGCTTTTGACCGAGCGGTCCTGAACGTCGATACTCATGATGGTCTCCGATGCTGTGCGCAAAATCTCGTCTGGTGAATGCATTGGCCGGCGGGGTCAGGCGCTGTCCTCGAGGATCATCGCCGCGCCCTTTTCTCCGATCATGAGGGCGGCCGCGCAGGTGTTGGCGCTGACCAGCGTCGGCATGATCGACGCATCGACCACGCGCAGCCCTTCGAACCGCCTGACCTTCAGGTCCGGGGACACGACGCCATCATCATCGCCGGTCATCCGGCAGGTGCCGACCGGATGGAAGCCGATGGACACGGTACGCCTGACATAGGCATTCCATGCCGCCTCTCCTTCGGGCAGGGGCGGCTCGGTGCTGCCCTCGACATAGCGGGCGAGCGCCGGCGCCTCGAAAATCCGCTCGATCAGCCGGTGCGCGCCGATGAGGGTTTGCACGTCGCGCTCGTCGCCGAGCAGGCGCGGGAAGATCAGCGGCGTGCCGCTGGGATTGGCCGGATCGAGCCGCAGTTCGCCGCGCCCGTGGGGATGGCAGATATTGGCCGATACGCGAATACCAGCCCGCTTGGAAAAGCCCGCGATCGCCAGCCCCCGGGCGTTGGGCGCACCCGATTCGATCAGCAGCGGCGAGAAATGCAGCTGGACGTCTGCTTCGTCGAGCTCCGGCCGTGTCTTGCCCAGGCCCATGGCATGGGACGCCGGCGAGGTCAGCATCCCCGTGCCCGCGACCAGATAGCGCGCGAACTGCTAGCCGAGGTTGAAGATATCGCCGCGACGGACAACGGGCCCAGCGAGCCGTGGGATTGCGAGGGCTCCCCTGCCCAGCTCTCGCTCTTTAGAACATAGGGGAATATCTCGTCGAAGGACCAGCCGGTGCAGCCCATCGCGGCCCAAAGGTCATAATCGGCCCTCGAACCCCGGATGTACGCCAGGCCGTTGATCGCGCTGGAGCCGCCTAGCAACTTGCCGCCGTGCCACTGGATCGTCCGGCCATCGAGTGTTTCGTCCGGCTGGGTCTGAAAACACCAGTCCACCCTGGGGTTGCCGATCAGGTTGCGCATACCGGCGGGAAGATCGACCCAGAATTGCGACGGCCTTGCTCCGGCCTCGATCAGGAGGACACTGTTGCGAGGATTTGCTGACAGGCGGTTGGCCAGCACCGATCCGGCCGTCCCACCACCAGCTATGACAAAATCGGCCACCAGGCCAATGATCTCCATCCCGTGACCCTTTTTGGTCAATATTAATTTATAAGTGCAGCAAATAATTCCATATAAAAATAATATATATAGGTCATTTCTCCCGTTCTATTCATATTTTTCTTGCTGAAATTTCTATCCTATCGTTTATCTTGTCGTCAAGGATATCCAGACTTTGTGCGACTAGGGCGATATGCTTCCATCTGCCCCCGAGATATCGGATATGGTCAGCCCGACAAAAAGGCAGCTATTGAAAGCGCTTTTTGTCCAACCATGCCTGTCCGTGCTTGTATCAATGGGCTGGGCAACATCGGAGAGTGCGAAGGCCGTGACCAACGAAAAGGACAGCCACTCCACGCCATGGAGCGGCCTGATGCACGCGCTGCAGGGGCTGGATACCAAGCTGATCGCCAAACTGCCCGCACGCCTGCGGCACGACCCGCAGATGATGCTGGAAGCGACCCGGTTGATGCTGGCGGCACTGGGCCGGATGGTGACGCAGGCCATTGCCGGCGACCGCGAACATCCGGTCTTCCTGCCGGCACTCAATATTGCATTCAACGTCTTTCAACCGAACGCGGACACCGTCTATCGCTATGCCCTGATCGATCCGGCGGGCACCTACCGCATCGTCGGCAAGCGCGGCACCGTTCGCGTCGCGGCCATCAGCCAGACGCCGCTGACCATTCCAGAGCTGGGCGTCGGGCGCCCGCGGCTGGCCGACCATGATCTGGACGATCTGACGCTCGACAAGGATGGGGGCTTTTCCGTCCTGCTCAGCCCCACGCGGCCGGAAGGTCACCAGGGGGACTGGTGGCAACTCGATCCGGCAACGATGAGCCTGGGTCTGCGCCAGGTCGCTTACGACTGGTCGGTGGACGACGATCCGACGGTCTCGATCGAGCGGCTGGATACGCCTGCCGCGAGCGGCCGACGGACCGCCGCAGACCTTCAACGGCGCCTTGTCGAATTGCCGACCCTGATCGGCAATACCGCCCTTTTCTTCCTCGACCATGTCGAGGAACTGCGCGCTGAGAATTATATCAACCAGTTCAAGATTTTCGACGTGTCGCAAATGGGTGGGCTGTCGGGGCAATTCTATTATGAATGCGCCTATGAATTGCGAGATGACGAGGCGCTGGTCCTTGAAACGGATGTCCCTGTTGTCGCGCCCTATTGGTCGGTCATTTTGACCAACGACCTCTACGAAACAACCGATTGGTACAATAACCACAGCAGCCTGAACGGCGCTCAGGCCCATGTAGATGCGGACGGAAAGGTGCGCATCGTCATTTCGGCCAAAGATCCTGGCGTACGCAACTGGCTCGATATAGCAGGCTATCCTACGGGGGCAGTGCAGGGCCGCTGGCTCAACTGCTCCGACAATCCGATTCCGACGCTGCGCAAGGTCGCGGTCAGCGAAATCGGCCAATATGTCCCTTCCGACACGGCACGGGTTTCCCTGGCAGAGCGCGAAGCCATCATTCGCGCGCGTCGCAGCGCGCTTCAGCAGCGTAGAAGGCTATGGTGATGACGAGCGAAAAGATCCGGATCACGGACCTGGCCGACCCCGTTCGCTCCGAAGAGCAGTTGCAGGTGCTGGCGACGGCCGCCGCCAATCCGGTGACCTTCGATTCCGATCTCATTCTCGCCACCGCGCGGGAGCGGACAGGCCTGCACGATTTCGGCAACGACGGTTTCCGCCCCCGGCTCGACGCCTGGGTCGCCTCGGCCAATGCGGATAGCGGGCTTTCGGCCGCCGGGCGGGCGACGGTGTGGAACGAGATGGCGCGCTTCGCGTCGACGCGGCTGCGGGTCGAGGATTTCATCGCTCGTCATCCCGAAATATTGGATCATGAGATAGAGACGCCGCTGGTGGTGGCAGGCCTGCCGCGGTCGGGCACGACATTCCTGCTTCAGGTACTGGCGGGAGACCGGCGGCTGCGCTCCCTACCCTTCTGGGAGGCGGTACGCCCGGTGGCGGAGCCCTTTGTCGAGAATGGCGTCGACACGCGCTTCGATCTTTGCGCCGCCGAATGGGCAAGGGCGGACGCCCTGCTGCCGCTGGGCAAGGCGATCCACGGGTTCGAGCCGGAGCATATATCCGAGGATGTCGAGCTGCAGTGCATAGACTTCGGCTCCTATTATCTCGAATGGATTTCCCGCGCGCCGGTATGGCGTGACTATTATCTCTCGCATGATCACCGCCCGGTTTATCGCTATATGCGGCGGATGTTCCAGTTGCTTAGCTGGCAACGCGGCCCGAGCCGCTGGGTGACGAAATGCCCCCAGCATATGGAACAGCTCTGCGCCGTATCCGACGCGCTGCCGGGGTCAACACTTGTCATCACGCACCGCGACCCGGTCGCATCAATCCAGTCCGCGATCACGGGACAGGCCTATCGCGCGCGGCTGGCGCGCAAGGTGGTCGACGTGAAGGAGATTTCCGGTTTCTGGATCGATCGCTACCAGATGCTGCTGCGCAGGTGCGTGGAGGATTATGACAAGATCGACCTGTCCCAGGTGCATGATGTCTATTTCCACGAGCTGATGGCCGATCCGATGCCGGTGCTGGAGGGAGTATTGACCAAGGCGGGCCTTGCTTTCGACGCCGATGCGCAGGCGGACATGGCGTCCGCGCTGGTTGCCAATCCGCGCGGCAAGCATGGGCAGCTTGCCTATGACCTGCGCGGCGACTTCGGCCTCGATCCGGCCGAGATTCGCCGAAAGTTCGATTTCTATTTCGATCGCTTCCCCGACGTACGCATTGAAGTGCAATGACGGACGCGGGCGCACCATCCTGCCCAGATGCGCCAGTAGCGGGGGCCGCCCACTGCCCGTCCGATCAGGCGCGGGCGGGTTCGTGCCCCCATGGCGCCTTATGTCAGCATCAGCCCGCCGCCATCGACGGGCAGCGTTTGCCCGGTGATGAAATGTGCGCCCTGCGAGGCCATGAACACCATGACCGGCGAGAGGTCCCGATCAGCATTGCCCAACTTGCCACCCAGCGGAATGTGGGAAAGCATATATCTCTGATGCTCGGCAAGCTGCTCGGGCGTGAAGGCGGCGAGCATCTCGTCATACATCGGCGTCCAGATCGCCGGCGCAATGCAATTGACGGTGATGCCATATTGCGCCCATTCCCGCGCGCAGGTTCGGCTCCACGCCAGCACCGCGCCCTTCGAAGCGGAATAGGCAGCGCCGCCCGCCATGCCGCTGACCCCCGCCGCCGAACCGAAGTTGATGATCGCGCCACCGCGTTCCCTGAGGTGTGGAAACGCCGCCTGGTTGACGTGGAAGGTACCGCGGACGTTGACTTCGAAAATCAGGTTCCAATGATCGTCGTCGATCAGTTCGGCCGGGGCGCCGCGCTCCACGCCGGCGATGTGCACCAGCACGTCCAGGCCGCCGAGCAAGGCCACTGCATCGTCGATCGCCGCCGTCGCCTCCCCTCTTTTGGAGACGTCGCACGGCAGGTACCAGGCAGAGCCGGGACCGGCCCCGTTGGCCTGCTCGACGACCGAACGGCCGAGGTCGTGCAGCACGTCCATCGACACTATTCTGGCTCCGGCCGCCACATAGGCCCTGAGCGTGGCCGCGCCTATACCCCGCGCGCCGCCGGTGAGTATAATTCTCCTGCCCTCGAGCATCAGCACCACCCCACCTCCATAAATTATCTTATTTTCTGTAATTCTACATGAGTTGATGCAAATTCGTCAATATATTTTCGTCCTTTCATATAGGTTTATCGTAATGACTTCAGAAACATTGCTTAAGCCGTCCGACGCAAGACCGGACCATGTACTCGAAGAACTATATTGGGATGGCGACGTTCGCGAATATGCCCGGAGCGGTCCGCATGATGATCCTTATCTCAATGTAGCCGGATTGTTCGACGGACCCGACATCATCTATGCGCGGGGCGCCTATCGCGGCTACCCCGGCTGGCTGCTGAAGCGCAACGAACATGTCGCGCAAGCCTTTATGGATCACGAGCATTTCTCCAGCGCCTTTGGCGAAGTCGGCACGATGCTGGGTGTTGACTGGCGGCAGAATCCGCTGGAAATCGACCCGCCCGACCATCGCAAATATCGCCAGCTTTTGCAGCCGATCTTCAATCCTTCGGCCATCAACAAGATCGAGGGCATGGTGCGCGACGTGTGCCGGGAACTGATCGGCAGGATCAGGGACCGCGACGGTTGCGATTTCACCGCGGATTTCGCGGCCTATTTCCCATCCTATGTTTTCCTCAACCTGATGGGTATGCCGCTCGACGCGCTGCCGCAATTCCTGGCGTGGGAAAATGCCTTCATGCGCGCTCCGGACCCGCAGGATCGTGTGACCGCGCTCAAATCCATCGTCGGCTATTTCGAGGAGTATACGGCCGAGAAGCGCGCCGCGCCCGGAGAGGACCTGGTCAGCCATATCGTCACCAGCGAGATTGACGGCCGCCGCCTGAACCATGGCGAGGTCATGGGCATGTGCGTGGTCCTGTATCTGGGCGGACTCGACACCGTGATGTCCAGCCTGGGCTGGTATTTCAACCATCTGGCCGGTGATCCCGAACTGCAGCAGATATTGCGGGAAGATCCGTCCAGGATTCCCGCCGCCGTCGACGAACTGCTCAGAGCGTTCGGCGTGGTCGCGCTGAAGCGGGTCGTGACCAGGGATTTCGAATTTCACGGGGTCGCGATGAAGAAGGGCGATCTGGTGTCGCTGGCGACCTACCTGGCCTCGCGCGATCCCAAAGCCTTTCCCGATCCCCATCGCATCGACATCGATCGCAACGCCCGTCACGTCACGCTGGCGACGGGGGTACACAATTGTCTCGGCATTCACCTGGCCAAGCGGGAAATCCGGATCGTCCTGGAAGAGTGGCTTGCGGCATTTTCGGGGATCAGGATCGCCGAGGGTCAACGCCCTCATTGGCACTCCGATGGCGTATGGGGCATCCACGCGCTGCCGCTGACCTGGGACCGCAGATAGGGCGTCGCCGCCGGTCCGGTCAGGCCGGCAGCATGTTCCGCGATCGCCAGTGCGCGATCCAGTTGGCGATCGTGTCGGCGCTGTCCATACAGTCGCCAAAACCGGCCTGGCGGATCTTGATCGTGCTGGTGAGCGACGCCCTGCCCCGCATGTTGACGGCATAGTCGGCAAGGGCGCAGGATTCGCCCAGATAGACGATCGGGTCTTCCGGTAGGGGCAGCGCCTGACGCCGCACCAGATCGGCCCAGATCGAGGACCGGTCGCGGACCGCATCGACGATCGAATAGTCCAGTGCGTCGCCTGCCGGCACGCCGATTGCTGCTGCGATCGTTTTCCATAGGTCGGGCCAGATAAAGGCGTCGCCATTGGCAACATTGAATGTCTGGTTGCGCGCTGCGGGATCGGTCGCGCCCCATTCGAGCGCTCTGGCCAGCAGCGACACATCCACCATTTCCGTGACCAGCGCGTCATCCGTCGCGCCCGGATAGGCAAGGGGCTCACCGGCTTCGCGGCACAGGCACGCCAGCACCGAGATCGCCAGCAAGGCGTTGAGATTGCTCCCCTGCCCGCCGCCGACGATCAGCGGTGCCCGATAGACAGTCCAGCCGATGCCTGTTTCGGCAGCCCGCTTCCAGATATGGTCTTCCTGATGGAAATAGAAATCATCGCTGGCCGGGCGCGGCAGGCTTTCGCGGAACGGAATGACCCGATGGCGGTGGACGCCCTTGCCATAGGCCTTGGTGCCGTGGACGATGCCCACATGCTGCAGCCGTGGAGCGACGCGGACCATCGTGTCGAGCAGATGTTCGAACATGGCGGCGTTGCGGGCGATATGATTTTCGTCGCTCCAGCCCGCGACCAGTCCGCCGGGCGTCTCGTTCACGGCCGCATAGAGTAGGTGGGTCGCATCGCCATAGGGGGCGAGCGCTGCGGCACATGCATCCGCGTCGAGCAGATCGAGCGCCACATGATCGACCCCCGGGATGGGTTCGTCGGGAGATCGACGGGAAATGCCGGTGACCGCCCACCCTTGTTCGGCGAAGCGCTTGACCGCGGCGCCGCCGACGAACCCCGACGCCCCTGCGATCACTATCCTGCCGGCCGTCATGCAGCGCGGCCCGGCAATGCCTGGGCATCTTCGACAGCCTTTGACAGCAGCATCGAATTGCGCAGGAAATAGTCGTAGCCGACATTGGCCGTAACCATGTTGCGCTGTGCCCCGAAATAGAAGAGATGGCTGCCATAGCGCACGCGCTGGTTGGTGATCAAGGAGTTCATCACCGCGTAGAATGCCACGCGTTCCGGCTGAACTGCATTGGCCGGCCCGCCAGCCGCGACATAGACCGCATAGAATTCCTGGCGTAGCATCAAATAGTCGATGAGATGCAGGATCTTGGCGATTTCGCGCGCCGGCGACGCGACGCAGGCCAGTTCCCAATCGAGCAGCGCGCTGATCCTGTCACCATCGATGAGCATATTGTGCAGCCCGACGTTGCAATGGATGACGCAGGGACGATCGTCCGCCAGGTCGATATTGTCCTTCAGCCAGCGATAGGCGAGTTCGATCAGGATGCGGGGCGGATCGGCGAAGCTGCGTGCCTGCGCATAAGTGGATTCGATCGCGTCCGTTACCAGTGCCCGAAGGTCCACGGACAGATCGAGTCTGGTACCTTCGAACTCCGACAGCGGGATGGCGTGCAGCCGCGCCAATATGCCCGCAAGTTCGAGCCCAATTTTTTGGCGGTGCGACGGTGGAACGCCCTCGCCGACTTCGGGAAAATAATCGCCCAGGCTCCGGCCTGAAACGCCGTGCACCAGGATGAAGCTGCGGCCCAGGGCGTCGGTCGCGGGCTCGGCATGGAGCGGCGTGGGCAGGGGAATGCCATGGCGCTGCGCGATCTGGAGCAGGGGAAATTCGTCCACGACCCTGGATGGCACCAGCCCGCCGACGACGTCGCCTCGCATCACCAGCCGGTCGGGAAGAGAGCCCGTCCCGGTCAGGCCGATCATGACGGTCTCCTTCGACCGCCCGCCCCGAATGAGGTGGACGTCGGTGACGGTCAGGTCGCCCTCGGCAGGAAAGACGCGCCTCAGATAATCCTGCACGGCAGCGCCATCGAGCGGCGCCATGGCCGCGCCGCCCGGCGCAGTGACGCCCGGGGCATCGGACCGCGCCCACGCGGCCAGATCCCGCCGCCTCTTCAGGGTATCGATTTCCTTCGCCTCGGTCGCCTGGATCAACGTCCATGCGGCTTCGGCGGCGGCATTCCCAAGATAGGGCGCAGATCCATTGATCTTTCCGATCATCTTCCGGGATTATTAATGGCCATAACTCAAGGATATATCCGCATTCCGCCCCGTCAAGGAAACAAGTTGTATATTGAGCCTGCAGTGGCGCCGACCGACAGGCTCAGACCGATCGCAGGCGGCGTGGTTCCACTGCAGCGGTGCTTGGGGCGTGCAGGGCTTCCAGCCCCGAGCGGGCGCCCAGGGTCATGTCCCAAAGATCTTGCGCGGTTTTCGACAGGGGCGATCGAGGCCGAACCAGTGAAAAGCAGACCGGCTCGGCCAGGCCCTGCAACGGCCGGTGGACGATATTGGCAGGTCGCGTCTCCTCGTCGCTCCAGATTTCCGGCGCGATGACGACTCCGCCTGACCTCTCCACATGCTGGAAGATCTCCTCGCTCCACCCTTCGATCATGTCGGTCACACGCACGTCCAGGCCGTCCATCAGCCGCGCGATCGCCGCGTGGAGCATCGGCGAACTGCGATGGGAAAACGTCAGTATCTCGAGGCCGGTCAGCTGCGCGGGTCTAACCTTCTCATGCGCCGCCAGGGGATGGCTGGCCTCCAGCAGCAAGCCATGCCGGCTCTGCCACAGCTCCATGCCGTCGAGATCGTGGGGGACCGGCCCCATGATATAGGCCAGATCCAGCTTGCCCTGGCGCACCCGCTCCAGCAGTTCGCGCGAACGGTTGATCATCACGCGCGGCCGGGCCTTGGGAAACTGGCGGGCGAACCGCGCAAGCCGAACGAACCGCTCGTGCGAAAGAAGCGGCGGTGCGCCGATCTTGATCCATTGATCGGGGTCGGCTCCTGCCTGGTGCAGCACCGTCGCCATCTTGTCGGCATGTTGGAGGAAGGCGGTAACGTCCTGCAGGAGCGCAGCGCCCCTGGGCGTCAGTTCAAGATGCCGGCTGTCCCGCTGAAATACCGGGTAGCCGACGAGCTTCTCCAGATTCTGGATGCGCACCGTGACCTGGGGCTGGCTGATGTTGAGCTTGGCCGCCGTCCGCGTGAACGACTTGAAGCGTGCCACTTCGGCAAAGGCACGGAGCAGCTTGATATCGGCATCCATCATCCTCGATCCCATTGGCGGCCGCTGTCTGAACGCGTGCCTATCGGGACTGTTTCACAATCGCGCCAACTGTCAACCTTTTGAGGGATGGTCATCGGCGCGAAAGGGCCGCGTCGGGCTGCAGAGAATGGACGCAGCCCCGGAAGTGCGGGGCCTGCG
>JBEVME010000040.1:0-47052 GCA_040508785.1 Sphingobium sp. | reverse complement strand
GAAGGCGTTGCGGCGCTCGGCGAGGAAGCCCAGCTCGATCGCAGTCAGGCCGAATTCGTCACCCAGCTCCGGATAGGCGCGGCCAAGTTCCTTGGCGACCCGGCCGAACGCTGCGTCGACAGTCAGGCCGGCTTCGGCGCAGATGACGAGGAGGTCGAGCGCGTCGGGAAGACCCTTGCGGATCGCAGCCGACCGCTTGGCGATCTTGTTGTCGATGAAGATGTCCGGCGCCTTGTACGACAGCAGCAGCGCGCCCGCGAACACCATGAACCGCTTGAACCCGCCCCATTCGGGGAAGGCGCCCAGTCCATAGAGCAGCAAAGCCGCGCCGCCGCCGATGACGATCGGCAGGATCATGCGGCCGAAGATGACGGCGACCGCCCAGTCCTTCGACCGGATGCCGGCCTGGGCCAGACGGATCTGCGCGTCCTTCAGCTGATCGTCCTGCAGTACCTTCAGGCTCGACAGGAAGGACCGCATCTGGTCGGTCGTCTGGTTCTTGCGAACCAGCTTCGCGCGGCGCTTGGCTGTCGACGCGGTGATACCCGCCTTCAACTGCTCGCGCCGTTCGTTGAGCGCCTTCACCCGCTTGGCCATCGGGTCGCGCACGGTCATGACCATATACAGCGCGAAAAGCACGGCGAGCGTCGCCAGCGCGGCGAGCAGGGTGCCGAAATCGGTCGCGGTCATGCCGTAGAGCGTACCTGCGGGGGTGGGAGCGTCCATATCTCTATCCGTTCCCAATCAGATTTCGAAGTTGATCATCTGGGCCATGATGAAGGCACCGATGGCCATCCAGCCCATGCCGCCGATCCCGACCACCTGCATCGTGCCGAGGCCGAAGACCCCTGCCGGATCGGGCGTGAAGAAGGGCTCCATATAGTGGAAGTTGATGTAGCAGATCAGGCCGAACACCAGGAATGGCAGGCAACCGATGATATAGGCCGATGCCTTGGATTCCGACGACATGGCGCGGATCTTCAATTTCATCTGCGCGCGCTGGCGCAGCACGGTGGCCAGGTTAGACAGGGTTTCGGCGAGGTTGCCGCCGGTCTCGCGCTGGATCGCCAGGCTGATGACGAAGAACTGGAATTCCGGGGTACCCAACCGATCTGCCGTCTCCTGCAGCGCCTGGTCCATGGTCTTGCCGATCTTGATCCGCTCGGTGATCAGGCGGAACTCCTCGCCAACCGGGCCGGGCACTTCGCTCGAAACGATGCCCAGCGACTCGGTGATCGGCAGGCCCGACCGCAAGCCGCGCACCAGCAATTCCAGCGCATCGGGAAATTTGGACGTGAACTTGTTGACCCGCTTGCCGATCAGCCGGCCGACCCACCAATGTGGCAGCCCAAGGCCGGCGGCAAGGCCGACGAACAGGGCGAGCAGGACGGGCATCCCCTTCATCAGCAGCAACAGGCCGACGACCAGGAATATGACCGCGCCGCCAGTCATATACTGGTTGAGCGTCCATTTCTTGCCGGTCATCCGCAGGCGCTTGGTCAGGTTTTCAGGGTTCGGGATGAGCGACACCAGCATCTTGCCGCCGCCTTCCGCGGGGCGATTGGAGATCGCCCGGCGCATCCGCGCCTCCAGCAGGGCCTCGGCCGACTCGCTGTGCCGCCCACGGATCAGCGCCATGCGCCGCTTGCGTGCCGCCTCCGGGGACGGCCCGGCAAATGCCATATAGGCCAGCCCGAACAGGGCCAGCATCAGCACCGCCATCAATATGATCTTGCCGTCCATGTCCCTGCCCATCTTGCCCGGCGCCGGCTAGCGGCGCAGGCGGAAAATCATCAGTCGGCCGTTGCCTTCTGCTTGCGGCGCGACGGCAACCTGTCCTTGAACTCGCCGATCCTGCCGAGCAGCGAAGTCTCCTTCTTGCGGACGGACTTCGCGCCGACCGGCTCGTCCACCAGGTCCGCCGCGTTCAGCACCGCATCCAGCATGGCGCCGCACGCTGCGCCGACCTTGCTGCCCTTGGCGGTCTCTGCCAGGGTCTTGCCCAGCTTTGCCGCCTGCGCGCCGATCCGCAGGTCGAAGGGGATGATGACATCCACCTTGCGTTCGATCGACTGCTCGAAATCCTTGCGGCTGATCTCCGGCACGCCCGGCTGGACGCGGTTGGCGATCACCAGCACGCGCGATTGGGGTGCGTTGCTCTTCAGCCAGGACAGGATGCGGATCGAGTCGCGCGCGGCGGCTAGCGTCAGTTCGGTCACGACCAGCGTGACGTTCACATCGGTCACCAGATGCGGATGCTGGATCAGCATGTTGCGCGGCAGGTCGATGACGCTGCATTCGAACGCGGCGCGAAATTCCTCCAGCAGCTGGTAGAAGGCGCCGCCATCGGTCATCATCGGCTGGCTGATCGGGGCTTCGGCCGACAGGATCGCCAGCGTGTCGCTCGCCCGCACCATCGCGCGTTCGATGAACAGTCCGTCGATGCGGCTGGGATTGTCGATCGCGTCGGTCAGGCCGCGGCCCGGCTCCAGGTCCATCGCCAGCGCATTGGTGCCGAAATGGACGTCGAGGTCGAGCAGCGCGGTCGCCCGCTTCTGCTTTTCGCTCAGCATCCAGGCGAGCGAGGTCGCGATGCTGGACGCGCCGGCGCCGCCACGCGTGCCGATCACGGCGACCGTCATGTGGGGGCGCTCCGGCGCCGCATCGCGCGGCGCCATGAACACGGCCTGCGCCTGGGTCAGCGCATCGCGCAGCTGGTCGGCGCCGAAAGGCTTGAGCAGATAATCCTGGATGCCGCTGGACACGAGGTCGCGGTATAGGCGCACATCGTTCACCTGCCCCGCGGCGATCACCACGGTGCCGGGTTCGCAAACCTCTGCCAGGCTGTTGATGTCGTTTAGCGGATCGCCGCTTTCGGACATGTCGACGAACAGAATCTGGGGCGATGCGGCGATCGACAGGCTCTGCACGGCGTTGCGCATACCGCCCTTGTTCACCTTTTCAGGCGCCCAGCCCAGCTCGGCGGCGACGACGCGCAGCAGGTCGAAGCTCTGATCGTCGCAGACGAAGGCGTGGAAGGGATCGCGCAGGCCGGCCGCGCCGGGTCTCCAGGGTGCGTTCATGGTTACTGAGCTCCCGATGAGATTTGCTTGAGTTCGCCGGCCCCGGTGGGCGGCTTCTCACGATAGGTGGTGATGGCGCGGTTGGACGTGGCGGTCCGCAGGTCGCTGTCGCCGCCCTGTCCGCGCACGAGATCTTCCGGATTGGCGATCATCGCGGCGAGATTGCTGTTGGTCGCGCAACCGAAGTTGGACGAGGTACCCAGGTCAGGGCTGGTTTCCGCCTTGGAACGCCAGTCGGGGCAACCGGGTACGCTGGCTGTCGCCCTGCGGACGATCAGGCGGATGGCGCCCTCGGGCGCGGGCCCGGCAGCGGCCGATCCGTCCTCGCCTAGCAGCAGGCCATGGCGGGCCACCAGATTGGCGACATCCTCACGCAGGCCTGGATTATAATATCCGCTGTCGGTCACGATCGCGACCTGATCTCCATAGCCAAGGCCAAGTGTTGCGAACCAGTCGTTCAGGCGCTGCGTGTCATAGGCCGACAGGCTGGGGCCGGACTGCACATCGAATACATAGGATGCGTAGCTGACGACGGGCTGATGGATGGATTCCACGCCGCGGTTCGCTTCCTGGCAGGCCGCCAGCGGCATCGCGAGCACCGCCAGGGCGCCGAGACGGAGGATGTTCTTGGGGACCGAAATCATATCTCTTGTCCTTCCGTCAGAAGCTGAAGCCGGGGGCCGCGCCACCGGACTTGCCGGACCGCTTGCCTTCGTCGCGCGCCGCCACGACCGGCAGCGCCGCCGTTGCCTGCGGGCCGGGAACCGGCGAACCGGGCGCGCGGGTCGGCATTGGCGCCCTTGCGCCGCTGACGCCGTCGGCGCCCTGCTGCAACAGCAGTCCCTGGGCGATATTGGCGTTACGGAACCCGTCGGTTGGCAGGCGCACGTCGCTATTGTTCATCGGCTTCACCAGATAGGGGGTGATGACGATGACCAGTTCGGTCTCGTTGCGCTGGAACTGGCGCGACTTGAACAGGCTGCCCAGCACTGGGATATTGCCCAGACCCGGCACCTTGTTGATATTGTTGCCCGTCTCGTTGTTGAGCAGGCCGGCGATCATGAAGGCCTGGCCCGAGCCAAGCTCGACCGTGGTCTCCGCCGTCCGGCTTTTGAGCGCCGGGACGCTGGAGTTGATCGAGAAGTCGAGCGTCGAGACGGTCGGGCGCACCCGCAGCGAGATGCGACCGTCGGCGAGCACGGTCGGCGTGAACGCCAGCTGGACGCCATATTGCTTGAACTCGATGCTGTTGCCCTGCGTACCGTTGCTGACGGTATAGGGATATTCGCCACCCGCCAGGAAGCTGGCGGTCTCGCCCGACAGTGCTGTCAGGTTCGGCTGCGCCAGCGTGGTGGCAAGGCCACTCGATTCGGCCAGGTCCAGCGCGCCGGCGACATCCATGCCGAACAGGCGGGCGACGCCGCCCAGGCTGTACATGCCGTCGACCGGATTGTTGAACGTCCAGTAGCCCGGCTCGGTCGCGCTGCCCCGTGTATAGTCCGCGAAGTTGCGTGTGCCGCCGCCGATGCTGCCGGCGACCTTGCCGCCGCTGCCATCGACGCTGGCGAAGTTGGTGCCGATCTTGTGGCCGACGTCGCGCGCGACCTCGGAAATCTTGACCTGCAGCATCACCTGCAACGGCGTCGCCATGCGCAGGCGGCTGACGACGGTCACGTCCTTGCCGACGAAGGCCTGGGTCAGGCGTTCCGCCTCGGCCGCATCCTCGGGCGCCTTGATCGTGCCGGTGAGCAGCACCATGCCGTTCATCTTGTTCACGGCAATGCTGGTTTCGGGCATCGCCAGGCGCAGCATGTCGTCGATGCTGGTGAGGTTGGTGCCGACCCGCACGGTGCTGGAATAGAGCACCTTGCCGTTGGTGGACGTGACGAATACCGTCGTCTCGCCGGCCTTCTTGGCGATCAGGTAGAGCTGGTTCTGCGAGCGGACATGGACATCGACCACATCAGGATCGCCTATTACCACGTCCGACATCTTGGCCGGCAGGTTGATGACCCGGCTACCGCCGACGGACATCAGGACCGCACCGTCCTGCGAGGACGAAGGCGCCGCGTTGAGCGCGGTTGTCGGCGCCGCTGCTGCGGCGATCGCGATCCCCAGCGCGATGACGGGGCCGGCCAGCGATTTGGCCGTCGCGCCACGGGCGCAGCTATCGATCAGCTTCATCTCACTTCCCCCCGACCGGAACTTCGGTCACATTGGTGCCACGCGCTACGCGGATGACGGGACCCTTGGGCGCGAAGGTCTGCACGGACTGGCCGTTCGGACCCAGCGCCAGGGGCATGGCTGCTTCCGGGCGCGCCGGGACCGAGCTGCGCTGGTAGCGCGACACGTCGGCGCCCGTGGAATAGGTGGAACCCCGGTCGATCGGACGTGCGGCGAGCTTGGTGATCATCGCCTTTTCCGCGTTCGGCGTAGCGCCGTCCGGCAGGTCGACATCGGTGCCGGCAATGGCGGCGTCCAGGTCGGACGCATTGTCGGCGATGGACCGCAGCGACAGCGACAGCGAACCGATCGTCTGAGCCACCGCGATCTTTTCAGCGATTTTGGGCGTCACTTCGATCGTGACGTTGGAATAGGTCTGCACCAGCGGCTTGCCGTCCGGGCCCATCGCATCCATGCGCTGGTCGGTGGCAAGGACGCGCAGGTTGCGCAGGATGGTTTCGGACACCTTGAGCGCCGCGCCGTCGCCGCCGCCTTCAACGCTCTGCGTCAGCATCAGGTCGATGCGGTCACCGGGGAAGACGAAGCCGGCGACCGAACTCTGGGCGGAGACCGGAACCGTGATGGCGCGCATCCCCGGCCCGAGCGCCGCGGCCAGGAAGCCACGCTCGCCCGGCTTGATGAGGCCGCCCTGGGTCAGCGGCTGGCCTGCGGTGATCGCGTTGCGAACGACGCTGCCCGCCAGCTTCACCGGATCGGCCTGCCCCTTGAGGTAGTAGGCGGTTTCGATCAGGTCCTTCGGCCAGGGCTGAAAGCGGAAGCTCTCGGCATCCAGGATGGTCCCGACCGGCAGCGCCTTGGTCGCGACCAGTACATGGGGCAGGTCGGCATCGGGCATAGACGCCGCGTTGACCTGCGGAGCGCTCGACGAGCTCAACATGCTGCGTGCCAGCAAAGCTGTCGTGATGGCGATGATGAGCGCCCCCGCCAGCAGCACGATTTTCTTTCCATCCATGACGAAATTCGCCTCCCTTGAGCCGGGTGCATCGCCCCCGCACCACCCGTTCATCACGCAAATTGGTTAAGATACCGTTCTCCAAGCAGCCAAAGAGCTGCGAGCGAAATGGCTATCCCGTACGGTATTTCCGGCACCCCCAGGCGCCGGGTCATTCTGTGGTGGATCACGGTGACCAAAGTCACCGCCCCACCGAGCACCGCCATCAGCACCAGCAGGCTCAACATGGCCTGCCAGGAGAACCACAGCGCCAGCGCGCCGAGCAGCTTGACGTCGCCGCCGCCCATCCAGCCAAGCGCGAAAAGCGCGGCGAACAGGCCGAAAACGATCAGGCCGACCAGCAATTGCGCGGCAACGCCGGACCAGGACAGGCCGCTTGCCAGCCACCAGACCGGCGCCAGGGCCGCGATCAGAAGGTTGAGCCGGTTGGAAATGACACGCGCGCGCAGATCGGTGACAGCCGCCACGATCAGCAGCAGCCCCAATAGGGCGACCAGCGCGAACCTGAAATATTCCCCCGTCATGGGACAGGGGGTCTAGACCCGATGGCTTACCAAACCGTAACCATGGCGCCCATGGATTCGCAGCCCTCCCACGCGCCGGCTTTCGATCGCCGCGCCTGGCCGATGGGCGGGCGCCTCGACTATTGGTACGCGCCCGACGGATGGCCGGTGCGGCGCTATCGCCTTGGCTCCGGCGCAAGGGGACGGATGCTCGTGCTGGGCGGGCGCGGCGACATGATCGAGAAATATCTGGAGGTCATCCACCACTGGGCCGAACTGGGATGGGACGTGACCAGCTTCGACTGGCGCGGCCAGGGGGGATCGGGTCGGCTGACCGACGACCCGATGTGCGGCCATATCGACGATTTCGGGCAATGGATCGGGGACTTGCGCGGCATTGCGGCCGACTGGCGCGCGGCCGGCGATGGTCCCTGCGTTATGGTCGCGCACAGCATGGGGGGGCACCTCATGCTCCGCGCGCTGGCGGAGGGGCTGGATCAGCCCGATGCGGCAGTCGCCGTCGCCCCGATGCTCGGCCTGCGCACCGATCCCCTGCCTCGGTGGCTTGCGAGCGGGCTGGCCGGGCTGATGAGCCGCATCGGCTTTGCGCGACGTGGCGCCTGCACGCAGCAGGACAGTTCCGAACGCCACCGCCGCCTGCGCCAGCGTCGCCTGACCCACGACCCGGATCGTTATGCCGACGAACTCTGGTGGCGCGACCATCATCGCGACATCGCGCTCGGGCCGCCCAGCTGGAACTGGATCGTCCAGGCGCTCGCCTCGATCCGCGCGCTGGCGGAAGGAGACGCACTGCTCCGCATCCGCTGTCCGATGCTGATCCTCGCCACGCGGAGCGACCAGCTGGTCTCGACTCCGGACATCGAGCGGCTGGTCCGCCGGATGCCCCATGCGGCGCTGCATTTATACGGCGCGGAGGCCGCGCATGAACTGCTGCGGGAGATGGACCCCGTCCGGCTCGACGTGCTGGCGCGTATCGACGCCTTTTTCGATCGGATGGCCCCGCCATGATCCATGCGGACATCGTCATCGTCGGCGGCGGGATCGCCGGGGCCAGCCTGGGTGCCAGCGTTGCCGGGCGCGCGTCGGTCGTCATCCTGGAGATGGAAAGCCAGCCCGGTTACCATGCCACCGGCCGATCGGTCTCCTTCTGGGAGGAAACCTATGGCGGCCCCCTGATCCAGCCGCTGACCACGGCATCGGGGCCGGCATTGCGCGCGCCCGACCCCGACTTCGCCGCCGCGCCATTCCTGACCCCGCGCGGCACGCTGCACATCGGTAGCTCCGGCGATCGCGCCGCCGCAGATGCGCTGCTCAAAGCCTTCGACGGGACGGTCGACCTGCGCCGGGTCGATCCCGCCGCCCTCATTCCCGGACTGCGCCCGCAATGGACGATCGGAATCCTGGAGCCCAGCTGCATGGATATCGACGTTGCGTCGCTCCATCAGGCCTGGCTGCGCCGCTTTCGCCGGCTCGGCGGGCGTGTGGCGACAAACGCGGCCCTGCTGGAGGCTCGGCGGGAGGGTGAGGGCTGGTGGCTCGAAACCTCGACCGGCCCGATCCGCTGCGCACTGCTGGTCAATGCGGCGGGCGCCTGGGCCGATGAGGTGGCGCAGCTGTGCGGTGCATCGCCGATCGGCCTCACGCCGCTGCGTCGCACCGTGGTGCAACTGCGCATTCCCGCCCTGCCGACCGCCGACCTGCCGCTGCTGATGGATCTGGCCGGGCACTTCTATTTCAAGCCCGATGGCCCCGGCCGGGTCTGGCTGACCCCCCATGACGAGACCCCCTCCCCCCCTTGCGATGCGGCGCCCGAGGATATTGCCGTTGCGGAGGCGATCGAGCGTTTCGAGCAAGTGGTCGACTGGCCGATCGCGTCGGTCGAGCGCCGCTGGGCAGGATTGCGCACGTTCGCGCCCGATCGCGCGCCGGTCTACGGCTTCGACCCCGCCCATCCCGGCCTGTTCTGGTTCGCGGGCCTCGGGGGCTTCGGCATACAGACCTCCCCTGCCGCCGCAGCGCTGTGCGCTGCCATGTTGACGGGCGAGACACCGCCATCCGCCATTGCCAGCATCGACGCGGCGCCCTATTCTCCGGGCCGGTTTCGGTACTGAAACGATCGAGGAGGGCCTGATGGCGCACAAGTTCGTGATCGAAAAGAACAAGGCCGGCGAGTTCGTCGCCAAGTTCAAATATAATAGCGAAGTGATCTTCTGGACCGAGGGCTATAGCAGCAAGGCCGGCGCGAAGAATGCGATCGAGTCCGTGCTCAAAAATGGCCCTGGCGCACCAGTCGAGGAAACGGACTGACGCTTACGATGATGTCGAAGCGGCGAGGCCGGATCAGCTGGCCTGCGCCGCCAGGGTCCGGTTGCTGTCCTCCAGCTTGCCTCGCAACGCAACGCCGAAGCTGCGCCGCAGCGCCTGCCCGACATCGTCATGCACGGCGACATAGTCGCGCAGCGCCGGCGCGAGTACGAACCATAGCCGGCTGTCGCGCTCCAATATGACGGTCGCGGTCGCCGGTACATCGTCCAGCACACCGGCCTCGCCGATCAGTTCGCCCGACCCGATCTGCCCGACGGGCTGCCGCCCGCGCGTCGCCATCGCGGCGCCGTGCGCCAGGTAGAAGAAGCCGGCGACCGCTTCGCCCTCCCGGATCAGCGTCTCCCCTGCCCGCGCGCTCAGCCAATGTCCCTGGTCGATCAGCCCGCGGGCCTGGCCGGCATCCAGCCCGCCGAGATGCCGATCGCGAAAACGCTCCTCTTCCGGGACGAAGCGCGCGCGCGCTCGGGGGAGCAGGGCCACCGCCAGCGGCGATAGCGCCATTATCATCCCCGCTGCCGCAATGCCGGCAAGCTCCCAATGCCCCTTCGCCAACGCCCCGCCCAGCAAAAGCAGCCCTGCCAGGGCAGCACCGATGCGGACACGCCGCAGATCGGGCATGGCCAGCGCCGCCACCAGCGCGATACCGCCCACATATAATGCCGTTTCGCCCATGCCCTCGCCTCCCTGTCCCTCCGGTCCTATCCCATATCGGCCCGGTGGCGAAAGGCCCGGTGCGCCCATCTTGCCTTCTATCCCGCATGAGCGTAGGGGCACCCCCTATTTTCCTATGTTGCAAGGAGTGGAAAAGTGGCGGCGAAGTGGACGCCGGACAGCTGGCGGAGCCATGAAGGCATCCAGATGCCCGAATATAAGGACGCGGCGAAGCTCGCCTCCGTCGAGGCGCAGCTCGTCAGCTTCCCGCCGCTCGTCTTTGCAGGCGAGGCGCGGCAGCTGACGGCCGATCTCGCGCGCGTCGCGGCAGGCGACGCTTTCCTGCTCCAGGGCGGCGACTGCGCGGAAAGCTTCGCGGACTTCCACCCGAACAACATCCGCGACACTTTCCGCGTACTGTTGCAGATGGCGGTCGTCCTGACCTTCGCCAGCAAGCAGCCGATCGTGAAGGTCGGTCGCATGGCCGGCCAGTTCGCCAAGCCGCGCTCGGCTAATACCGAAGTCATCGACGGCGTTGAGTTGCCCAGCTATCGCGGCGACAATGTGAACGACATCGCCTTCACGCCCGAGTCCCGCGAGCCGGACCCGGATCGGATGGTGCGCGCCTATAACCAGTCGGCGGCCACGCTCAACCTGCTGCGCGCTTTCTCGTCCGGCGGCTATGCCAGCCTGGACCGCGTCCATGGCTGGATGCTCGATTTCATGGGCCGCTCGCCGCTTGCCGCCAGGTTCGATGCCATCGCCGACCGTATCGGCGAGGCACTCGACTTCATGCGCGCCTGTGGCCTCAATCCGGAAACCGTGCCCCAGCTTGGCGGCACCAGCTTCTACACCAGCCACGAAGCGCTGCTGCTGCCCTTCGAGCAGGCCCTCACCCGGCAGGATTCACTGACCGGCGACTGGTACGACACCAGCGCGCATATGCTGTGGATCGGCGACCGTACCCGCTTCGACGGGTCGGCCCATGTCGAATATCTGCGCGGCATCGGCAACCCGATCGGCATGAAATGCGGCCCCAGCCTGGAGCCGGACGCCCTGCTGCGCCTGCTCGACGTGCTAAATCCGAAGCGGGAAGCCGGTCGCATGACCCTCATCACCCGCTACGGCCACGACAAGATCGAGTCCGGCCTGCCGAAGCTTGTCCGCGCGGTCCTGCGCGAAGGTCATCCGGTCGTCTGGTCGTGCGATCCGATGCACGGCAATGTCATCAAGGCGGCCAACGGCTACAAGACCCGGCCATTCGACCGTATCCTGGCCGAAGTGCGCGGCTTCTTCGCCGTTCACCGTGCCGAGGGCAGTTTCGGCGGCGGCATCCATGCGGAAATGACTGGCCAGAACGTGACGGAATGCACCGGCGGCGCGATCGCCATCACCGACGAGGGCCTGGCAGACCGTTATCATACCCATTGCGACCCGCGCCTCAACGCGGCGCAGAGCCTGGAACTGGCCTTCCTGCTCGCGGAAATGCTGAACGAGGAACTCAAGGAGCGCCGCGCCGCGGCCTGATCGACGATCCGACCCCTGCCGCCTGCGGGAGGGGTCGGATTGCCAGTGTCCTGTTACCTCTTCGCCTTGCGCGCGGCATAGCGCGCATCGCGCTCGGCCTTTTTCTCGGCCTCGGTCTTCTCGACCTTTTCCACCTTCTTGGGCTTGGCCGCCTCGATCGCGGCCTTCTCCTCCGCGATCCGGATCTTCTCCGCTTCGCGCGCGGCCTTCTTCTCTGCGGCTGCGGCGATCTTCGCGGCTTCCTTCGCCTCCGCTGCGGCCTTGCGCTGCTCCAGTACCGCCGGGTCCACCGGCGGCTTGGCCTTCAGTGCGTCAAGCGCCTTCTGGCGTGCCTGGGCAGCCAATGCATTACGTTCGTTGAAGTCGGGCGCCTTGTAGGAGGCCATGGTAGATCGGTCCTTGGAGTCTGAATGGAGGCGGGCGCCGTAGCATGGTTTGGACGCGAGGGGGAGGATTGTTCTGCGCGGCGAACCGGCTATGTGACCTTCCGATTATCGGGGGACATGATGACATCGGACGGCCTGCCCTTCCCCAGGCGATGGATCGCCATCGCCGCGATCACCTGCGGCAATGTCATCGTGATGGTGGACAGCGTGATCGCCAATGTCGCGCTGCCGACCATCGCGCGCAGCCTGAAGGTGGACGACGCATCGGTCATCCTGATCATCACCATCTACCAGCTCATCCTGCTGGCCTGCGTCCTCCCGCTTTCAGCGCTGGGAGACCGGATCGGTCAGCGGCGCATGTTCATCGCCGGCCAGTCCCTCTTCGCCTTCGCGACCCTGCTGTGTCTGTCCGCCGACGACCTGCCCACGCTGATGGCGATCCGCGCGCTGCAGGCGCTGGGCGCGGCGGCTTCCCTGGCGGTCTCCACGGCGCTTTTGCGCGACGTGTATCCCGCGGCGCAGCTGGGGCGAGGGCTGGGGTTCAACACCCTCGCCATCACCATGGCCCTGACGAGCGCGCCTATTCTGGGCGGCGCGATCATCTCCAATGCGGACTGGACATGGCTGTTCGTCGCGGAACTGCCGCTGGCCGCCCTCGCCCTCCTGCTGGCCTGGTGGCTCCCTGTCAGGCCCAGGAGCAGCGCGCCGTTCGACACCGTCGGCGCAATCTGGTGCGCGGCCAGCCTTTGCCTGGTGGGCGGCGGGATCGACAGCCTGATGCACGCCGGCGTCCAGATGCTCTCCCTGACGGCCATCGCCGCCGGACTGGTGCTGGGCACACTTTTCCTGCGCCGCGAACGTCATGAGGAACGACCCATCTTCCCGGTCGACCTGCTGCGCAATCCGGGCATCAGCCTATCGGCGGTGGCGGCCATCGCCGCCTATGCCGCATCGATGGTCCTCATTCTGGCCATGCCCTTCCGGCTTACCGGCGCGCTCCACCTGTCCCCCGCCGCGATCGGCCGGGTGCTCACCGGCTGGCCGATCGGCATGATGCTGCTGTCGCCGGTCGCGGGCATCCTCTCCGACCGATTTTCCCCGCGCCAGGTCGGCCTGTCCGGCGCGATGCTGGCGGTGGCGAGCCTTACCTTCGTCGCCATGACTTCGCAGGACGCATCGGCGCTGATGGTCGCGTGGCAGCTGGGGCTGTGCGGCGCCGCGTTCGGCCTGTTCTTCGCGCCCAACGCCCGACTCATCATCGGCGAGACGCCACGTGAGCGAACAGCGTCTGCGGGTGGCCTCATTTCAACCGCGCGGCTGTCCGGGCAGCTTCTGGGCGCCTCCATAACCGCCGCGCTGTTGCGCATGGGCGCGACCGACGGGCATGTCGCGGGCTATGTGGCGGCTGGTCTGGCGTCGGTGACGCTGCTTTGCGGGATTGCCCGTCTGTTCATGCTGAACGATCGGTCGGCGGTCGCCTGATCAGTCCTGCTCGGCGACCTTCTGCACCGCATCGGCCAGTTCCACGAGGCCGAAGGGCTTATTGAGCCGGGGCAGGTCGTCGATCGGATCGGCGGCGCCTGTATAGCCCGATATCAGCAGAATGGGCATGGTGGGGCGATACGCTCGAACCTGCTGCGCCAATTCCGCGCCGTCCATGCGCGGCATCTTGTAGTCGGTGACGACCATCTCAACTTCGGCGATGCCGTCCAGGATCGTCAGCGCCTCGGCGCCGCCATTTGCCTCGATCACATGATGCCCCAAGCTCCGCAGCATTTCGGCCGTGCCCTTGCGCACCAGTTCCTCGTCGTCGACCACCAGGATGCGCAATGTCCTGGTCGCCGGCAAAGCGCAGCTGTGCGACACATCCTGCGTCGGGGCGGTCTGGTCCCTGGACTCGGGCAAATACAGTTCGGCGCGTGTGCCGGCTTCGGGCTGGCTGTGGAGGATGAACGCGCCGCCCAGCTGCGCCGTCAGCCCGTGCACCATCGACAGGCCAAGGCCGGTGCCGCGCCCAAGCTCCTTGGTGGAAAAAAAGGGTTCGACCGCGCGCGTCAGTGTGTCCGTATCCATCCCGCTGCCCGTGTCGATGACCGACAGGCGGATATAGCTCCCCGGCGGCAGTTTGACCGCCGAATCCCTCATGACCTGCGTGGCTTGCGCGGTGATCGACAGGGTACCGCCGTCGGGCATCGCGTCGCGCGCGTTGACGCACAGGTTCAGCACCGCCAGCTCAAGCTGGTTGGGATCGGCCCATGCGCGGGGCAGATCGGCGTCCGCTTCCAGACGCAGTTCGATGGTTGGCCCGACCGAGCTGGCGATCAGGTCCCGCATACCCCGGATGAGCGCCGCGATGTCGATGGGCCGGCTCTGCAGTTCCTGCCGCCGCGCGAAGCCCAACAGCCGTTGCACCAGCGTCTTCGCCCGCTCGCCCGACTGCAACGCATTGGCGATCCAACGCTGGACCTGGATGTCGCCCGGCTCGGCCCGGCGTTGCAACAGGTCGAGCGCGCCGATGATCGGCGTCAGCAGATTGTTGAAATCATGCGCGACGCCTCCGGTCAGCTGCCCCAGCGTCTCCAGCTTCTGCGCCTCGTGCAGTTGCTCGATCGCGCGCTGACGTTCGGCGGTACGCTGCTCGACCCGCTGCTCCAGGTCCGCCGCCAGCGCGTGGAGCTCCGCGAGCCGCCCCCGCGCATCATATTGGCGCTGCCGCGCCCGCCGGGCCGACTGGGCCAGGCTAACCAGCGTTGTCGGGTGAAAGGGCCTTTCCAGAAAGGTCACGTTGCCCAGCGTCTGGAGATAACGGGCCGCCGCCGGGTTGCGCTCCAGTCCGCCGCCGCGCCGCGTCAGCAGGATGAAAGGGAAGTCCGACCATTCCGGCTGTGCGGCGATCCAACGCGACAGGGCGTGCAGATCGGCCGTCCGCAGCGCCTCCTCGGTCACGAGCCCGAACCCGGCACCCCGCTCCATCTCGACGACGAGATCGCCCAGCGACGCGCAAGCCAGGCTGAGAAACCCGGCATCCCGCAGCATCGCGCCTGCCACATGCGCGTCGCGACCGTGCGGCGCGAGGATCAGGGCGCGTTCTGACAGGTGGGGGATCAATCCTCCAGGTCCATGAGCGGAGACTGATTGCCATCCACCAACGTAGGCACACCGCGCAATACGCCGTGAAAGCCTGTTAGCGGCGCCCCCAGGGTGATCCCTCGCTCGTCGATGCGATACTCGCGGATCGTGTCCTCATGCGCGCCCGTCCGCTTCTTGATAATCGAGATCGCACGGCGCACCCGGCCTCGCGCCTCGAAATAGCGCAGCAGGATGACGGTATCAGCCAGGTAAGTGACATCGACCGGGGCCTTCATGCTGCCCACCAGCCCATGCTGGGCCACGGTCAGGAAGGTCGATGTCCCCTGTCGGTTCAGATATTGCAGCAGCTCGTGCATGTGCAGGATCAGCGCCTGCTCCGCCGGCATTGCCGCCTGATAGCCATTGATGCTGTCGATGACGACGGTCTGCGCGTTGTACACCTCGACGCAGCGGCGTACCCGCTCGGAAAATTCGCCGGGGCTGAGTTCGGCGGCGTCCACCTGCTCGATTACCAGCTTTCCGGTATCCACCATTGCCTGAAGATCGATGCCCAGGCCAAGTGCCCGGTTGAAAAGCAATCCCAGTTCCTCGTCGAATATGAACATCGCGGCGCGTTCTCCGCGCGCAACGGCCGTGGCGACGAAGATGAGCGTCAGGAGCGACTTGCCGGTCCCTGCCGGCCCCAGGATCAGGATGCTCGATCCTCTTTCTATGCCGCCACCCAGCAAGGCGTTGAGTTCGGGAGATTCGCTGGTGACGACATCGCGATCGAAACTGGTACGATGCTCGGCCGAAACCAGCCGGGGGAATATCCGCACACCGCCAGGCTCGATCACGAAATCGTGATAGCCGCCGCGATATTGCTGTCCGCGATATTTGATGATCCGCATCCGCCGCCGTTCAGCGCCATAATCAGGCGCCAGCTCGTCCAGATGGACGACGCCGTGAGCGATGCTGTGCATGGTCTTGTCGTTGAGGTCCGCAGTCAGGTCGTCCAGCATCAGCACGGTAGTACCGTGGCGGGAGAAATAATGTTTGAGCGCCAAAATCTGGCGCCGGTAGCGTAGAGGGCTTTGTGCGAGCAGCATGATTTCGGACAGGCTGTCGACCACGATACGGTCGGGCTTCACCTGTTCGAACACCTCGAAGATGCGCTTTGTCGTCTCGCCCAGCTCCAGGTCGGATGAATAGAGGAGGCTCTGCTGCTGCTCGTCATCCAGCAGATCCTCGGGCGGCAGCAGCTCGAAAATGTCGATACCCGTCAGGTCCCAACCATGGGACGCGGCGCCGGCGCGAAATTCGTCGTCGGTCTCGGACAGGGTGATATAAAGGCACCGCTCGCCCGAGGCCGCGCCTGCCATGAGGAACTGGGTAGCGACCGTTGTCTTGCCGGTGCCGGGGCTGCCCTCCAGCAGAAACAGCCGGCCACGCGCCAGACCGCCCCTGGTAATGTCATCCAGCCCGGAAATGCCGAACCGCGCCTTCTCGCTCAGGGTCATCACGCTCTTTCTTCAGGTCCGCGGGGAAGCGGGAATATCGAGTGGCAAGAACTTTCGAACCCAGCGAAAAGTTGCGCAGCCGGATCGACATTGACTCCTGTCCCGGCGGCGGGCTGCGGTCGATATCGTCTGTCCGACCGGAAACATTGTCGAACAATATCCGTCGGCCGCTCACCCCTTTTAGCCGCCGCACCTATCCTGGCCAGCCTTCCAGCGCCGCCATCGCCACCGCCTCCGCCACCTTGATGCCGTCGATCGCGGCGGACAGGATACCCCCGGCATAGCCAGCTCCTTCGCCGGCAGGATAAAGGCCGGCAACGGTCAGGCTCTGAAAATCCTTGCCACGCGTGATCCGGATCGGCGAGGAGGTCCGGGTCTCGACCCCGGTCATGATCGCATCGGGATGGTCGTAATGGTCGATTTGCCGGCCGAAGGCCGGCAAGGCCTCGCGGATCGCCTCGACCACGAAATCGGGCAGGCAAAGCGACAGGTCGGTCAGCGTCACGCCCGGCTTGTAGGACGGCACCACCTCGCCCAGTTGCGTGGAAGGCCGCCCGGCCATGAAATCGCCGACTGTCTGCCCCGGCGCCCAATAGGATGATCCGCCCGCGACATAGGCCCGTCTTTCCCAATGGCGTTGCAGATCGATGCCGGCCAGCGGCCCTCCGGGAAAGTCCCGTGCAGGATCGATACCGACGACGAGGCCTGAATTGGCGTTGAACTCCGCGCGCGAATATTGGCTCATGCCGTTGGTGACGACCCGGCCTTCTTCGGACGTCGCGGCAACGACCCGTCCCCCCGGGCACATGCAGAAGCTGTAGACGGTACGGCCATTGGCACAATGGTGGGCCAGGCTGTAGGACGCCGCGCCAAGATCGGGATGGCCCGCGCAATTGCCATAGCGGGCGCGATCGACCCAGCTTTGCGGATGCTCGATCCGCACGCCGATGGAAAAGGGCTTGGGGTCGATATGCACGCCCCGCTCATGCAGCATCGCAAATGTCGGCCGCGCGCTGTGCCCAACAGCAAGCACCACATGATCGGCCGCGATCATGCTGCCATCCTGCAGCACCAGGCCGCGCAGGCGTTGCGTCCCGTCCGGCAGGCGCTGCAGGTCCAGATCATCGACCCGTGTCTGCCAGCGATATTCACCGCCCAGCGCCTCGATCTGGCGGCGCATCGCCTCGACCATCGTGACCAGGCGGAAAGTGCCGATATGCGGATGCGCCTCGGTCAAAATGTCGGCCGGCGCACCGGCGGCAACGAACTCCTCGAGCACCTTGCGACCCAGAAAGCGCGGGTCCTTGACCCGGCAATAGAGCTTGCCGTCGGAAAATGTCCCGGCGCCGCCCTCACCGAACTGGACATTGCTGTCGGGGTTCAGCTCGGCCCGGCGCCACAGCGCCCAGGTATCCTTGGTTCGCTCGCGCACCACCTTGCCGCGATCAAGGATGATGGGCTTCAGGCCCATCTGCGCCAGTATCAGCCCGGCGAACAGCCCGCAGGGTCCCGCACCGATGACGACGGGGCGCGTGCCGGCCCAGCCCGCAGGCGCGACTACGGGCGGGCGATAGCTGGTATCGGGCCGGGGCCGGACATCATGATCGCCGGCATGGGCCGCCAGCACGGCCGCCTCGTCCGCCAGGTCGACATCGACGGTATAGACCAGCTGGATCGCGCTCCGCTTGCGCGCGTCATTGCCCCGGCGGACGACGACATGCCCCCGCAGCGCATCGCCGGCGATGCCCAGCCGTTTGCAAATCGCGTCTGCCATCGCCTCGGCCGGATGATCGAGGGGGAGCGAAAGGCCGGACAGGCGGAGCATGGCCGTCCTGTAGGCCAAGCGGCCTGCGATTTGAAGCGCGCTTGTAGCGCCTTGTCCCCGTCAGACCGCCCTCATTCGGCCGACGATCCATTCGCCGGTCAGCGCCGCGACCATGCTCAACCCCGTCAGGGGAAACAGCACGCCCAGCACGATCATCAGCGCTGCGACCGTGCGCTTCGCCGTTCTGCCAGCCGCCGGCGGCGCGCCCAGACGCCCGCCGATCCGCCGCTTCCACCACAATATCGGCGCCGTGGCGCAAAGCAGCAGCAAGCACAGGCACCCGGCCAGCATCAGCAGCCGATTAACCTCGCCATATTGCTGGCCCTGATGCGTGGCGATGCCCCACTCGACCGCCTTCGCGCCCGGCCCGAACATGCGCCAGTCGATATCCTGCGCTACCGCCCCGGTGCCAGCGTCGATCATGATCGCACGGGAATCGTCCGCGCGCTGCACCAGCGTCGCCACCAGGTAGGGTGAGGCGGGTGCGGCCGGCAGGATGATCTGATAGCCGCTCGACAGGCCGCGCCGCCCTACGATGCGCACGACTTCGTCAACGCCGATATCACCCGGCTGTCCGACCCGCGATCCGCCCTCGCGCAACGTCCAGGGCAGCGCATCCTTCGCCGGTGCCGTCCAGGGAATGACCGCCATCTTCGGCCGCCCCCAGTCATTGGCCGCGACCACGCCGCGCAGTCCGCCGCCCCACACTTCCGTCCAGGGCATCCCGGTCACTGCCAGGAACAGGATCACCGCTGCGGACAGGAACCCGACGGTTCCGTGCAGATCGCGCCAGAACAGCCGCCTCCCGGCGATTGCCCGCAGCGCGATCGCCGGCTGGCCGCGCCGGGGCCAGCGCAGATAAACGCCGGTGACGCAGAGCAGGATCGCCCAGCCGGCGACCACCTCCACCAGCCGGTTGCCGATGGGGCCGGTCAGCGCCAGGCTGTGCAGGTCCTTCACCGTCGTCATCAGCCCGCCGCCCTGCATCCGGCCCAGGATACGGCCGTCGCGCGGATCGACGAACCAGGTGGTCGGCGGCGCGCCCTCCGGCTTCACGATCAGGCGCCAGCTCTCGTCGCTGGCGATCGGGCGGACGATCTGCGTTACCGCGCCGCCGCTCGCCCGCTCGACCGCCGCGACGAGGCGCGAGGGCGCGAGCGGCGCTCCGCTCCCCGCCGCCAGCACGATGCGATCATGATAAACGGCGCGCTCGATCTCCGGCTTGTAGAGATAGAGCGCGCCCGTCACCGCCATCAGTGCAAGCACGGGCAGGACGATCAGGCCGGCATAGAAATGCCAGCGCCACATTGCCCGGTAGAAGCCACCGTCTTCCATTTCCCGTCCTCTGTCAGAAGCGAGCGCGAACGCCGCCGTAAACGGCGCGGCGTTCGATGGGGTAGAACGCGACGCTGCTGTCGTTCGGCGCCGTCAGTGGATTATCGGGCACATAGGCTACCACCGCACTGATGTCGCCAATGGCGTGCCTGTTCGTGAGGTTGCGCGCGTCGAGGAACAGGGTCACGTTCGGCCTCACCTGCGCCTGCACACCCACATTCAGCATCGCATAACCCCCGGCGCGCTTCGTGTTCTTATAGTCCACCCAGGCGCCTTGCGGCACCCATTCGAGTGCGGGTGTCACGCTCAGCGCATCCGTGCCCAGCTGCAGTTCGCCGCGATAGGCGTGGCGCGGAGTCACCGGCAGGCGGTTGTTCTGGAACTGGATGTCGCCGCGGAAGCGGAAGTCGCTGTAGGTATAGACCTGCCGCAGCATGGCCCAGGGCGCCAATGCAAGGTCCAGCCCAACTTCGACCCCCTGATGCCGGGTCCGCCCCGCATTGAAGGTCGCCGCCGGAATGCCCGCGCCCGGATTCACGCCATATTGCAGCATCTCGCCTTTCAGGTCGGCGCGGTACAGGCTGATGTCCCAGCCCGCGATCCCATGCCGCCCTCGTGTACCGACTTCCGCCGTCCAGGCTTTTTGCGGACGGACAGGCACGAAGGCGGCAACCTGCGCCACCTCGCCGAAGCCCGGCATTTCGACCGAACGGCTGTAGTTCGCGTAGAATTGCACCGCTTCGACGGGCGTGTAGAGCAGTCCGAATTTTGGTGCAAAAGCGTCATAGTCCACTTTTGCGCTGACGATCGCCGGGATCGTCTGGTCCTGTCTGCGCTCAGCATGGGTGTAGATGGCGCCTGCGATAACCGACAGCTGCGGCACGAGCGTATAGCGCAATTCGCCATAGCTGTTGATTGTCTGTGCCCGCTGCCTTGCGTCCATCGTGGGCGCCAGACCCGGTGCCCGATCGCCATTGACGTTCACGAACCGACGCGACCGGATGGTGCCGAAGCGGGCGGTGCTGCCCAGCGTCAGACCCAGTGGCCCGCTCTGAAGATCATAACGTGCATAGACGCCATAGTCGTCCGATTGCTGGTCGATGACCTGGAAGATCGGGTGAAACAGCTGCTTGCCGTTGAAGAACAGGCCGCCTTCCAGCATGGCGTCGCCGATCTGGACCGTCGTGCGGTTCTGCAGCCGGATCGAATCGATGTCACGCGCCTGATCGCCGCCGAAATTGCCTTTGGCCGGGCGGGAGATCGCGTCGGCCTCGTTCAACGATCCCGCCAGCTTCTGGCGGATCGACTGGACGCTGGCGTAGAAGCGGGTTTCGACCGCGTCGCTCAGCTTCAATCCAACATTGCCGTTGAATCGGAGCGACTTGCGCCTTCCATGCGCGCGGTCGCCATCCGCGCTGTCGGCGGTGATCGCCGCCCAGGCATCGCCCCGCTCGTCGGCATAGCCATAGGCGATCTTGCCGCGCACCGTGTCAAAAGCGCCGCCGTCGACGCGCATTTCGATGCCCGGCGCGCTGCGGCCGGTCGGCGTGACCGCGTTGATCGCGCCGCCCAGCGTGGAGCCGCCGAGCCGCAGCGCGTTGCCGCCACGGTAGACCTCGATATGCTGGAACACCTGGGGATCCAGCTCCTGGAAATCGCCATTATCGTCCGCCAGGTTGATCGGGATGCCGTCCTGTAGCAGCGTCAGCCCGCGCATATGGAATCCGCGCGATATGCCCGAGCCCCGGATTGATATGCGCACCTCCTGCCCGAAGCGGGGCTGGGTGTAGACACCGGGCGAGAATGCGAGCGCGTCACGCAGCGACACCGCGAGCTTGTTTTCGAACGACTGGGCGGAGACGAGATCGACGCCGCCCGGCGTATGCTGGATCCGCGCCTCCGCCTCTTCGGCCAGGCGGGTGGCGGTCACGACGATCTGGTCCGGGTCGCGCGCCTCCTCAGCGCTGGCGGGGGTGAAGGCAATGGCGAGCGCGCACAGCGACGCACCGCAAAGGGCATGGGAACAATGCATGAAAATGTCCGTCTGAAAAGGTCGTGGGCGCGCGATGCGGACCGCGCGCTGGCAACAGCAGGTTCAGGCGGAGACGGGCGGCCCCGATGAGGGCGGCGGCGGCGCGGCAAGCCGGGCGATCAAGCCCGTCTTGAGCGCGAAGGCTATGGCGCCAAATGCGGTCTGCCAGGCGGGCAGTGCAATGTCGGCCAGGATCAGCGGTGGTACGGCCGGCTGAACCGAAGCGGCAAAAGCGCAGGCCGGCGCGGGTGGGACCTTGCCGTCCTGTCCCTGATGCTCGCGCACAGGCGCGCTGTCCCGATCGACGATGAAGTTGACTGCGCCCTGCCCGGTGCAGAGCGTGACCACGACGCCCTTGTCCGTCCGAACGGGCATGAACCCCGACGGCATGAACAGCTGGATCGCAAGGACGAGCAGCGCCAGCGAGGCCAACAGGCCCCGTGCGGCTTCCGATCGTCTGATGGCCCCCGTCATGCGGCGGCCGATAGACGAGAGCTGCCGGCCTGTCACTAAGGGAAATTGCGTGTGCATGGGCCGTGGCGGCACTTGACGTTAACGTAAGGTTCGCTTACGTCTCCGCCATGGATCAACGCACCAGCATTGCGGGCATCGAGCTGCCCGACCACAAGGACCGACAGAGTTACACCATCACCGACCTCAGCGGTGAATTTGGCGTTACTGCGCGGGCACTTCGCTTCTACGAGGATGAAGGGCTGATCGCGCCCGAACGGCAAGGGCTGTCGCGCATCTATTCACGGCGCGATCGCGCGCGACTCGCCTGGATATTACGCGGCAAGCGCGTGGGTTTCAGCCTGACCGACATCCGCGAGATGATCGACCTCTATGATGCGGATGAGGAGCATGAGGCACAGCGTCGCGTCACGGTCGACAAATGCCGGGCACGGATCGATCTGCTGACCCGTCAGAAGGAAGATATCGACGCCGCCATTGCCGAACTCGCCCATTTCGTGGCGGAGATCGAGCAGAAATAACGCCTCCCTATCGCATAATAAGAACGTCCCCCGGAGAAGATCATGCCCAGCTATACGCCCCCCATCCGCGACACGCGGTTCGTGCTCGATCACGTCGTCGGACTGGAGCGCTACGCCAATCTTCCCGGCTTCGAGAATGCCTCGCCCGATCTGGTCGAGGCGATCCTGACAGAAGGCGGCAAGATCGCGTCGGAAGTCCTGTTTCCGATCAATATGAGCGGCGATCAGGAAGGCTGCACCCGGCATGAAGACGGTAGCGTCTCCACGCCCAGCGGCTTCAAGCAGGCCTATGACGCCTATGTCGCGGGCGGCTGGACGACCCTGCACGCGCCTGCCGAATTCGGTGGCCAGGGGCTGCCATCGGTCCTTGCGACGGCTTTCGACGAATATGTGCTGTCGGCCAACCAGGCGTTCGAAATGTATCACGGGCTGACCGCCGGCGCGGTCGCGGCGCTGCTGGCGAAGGGGAGCGAGGACCAGAAGGCGACCTATGTCCCCAATATGGTTTCGGGCAAATGGACCGGGACGATGAACCTGACGGAGCCGCATTGCGGCACGGACCTCGGCCTCATCAAGACGAAGGCCGTGCCCAATGCCGACGGCAGCTATGCGATTACCGGCACGAAGATTTTCATCTCCTCGGGCGAGCACGACCTGGCCGAGAATATCGTCCACCTGGTCCTCGCGAAAACGCCGGGTGCGCCCGAAGGCAGCAAGGGCATCTCGCTCTTCGTCGTTCCCAAATTCATGGTTCAGGACGACGGATCGCTGGGCGACCGCAACGCCGTGTCCTGCGGTGCGATCGAGCACAAGATGGGTATCCACGCCAATTCGACCTGCGTCATGAACTATGACGACGCGACCGGCTGGCTCGTCGGCGACGAGAATAAGGGCCTCGCTGCGATGTTCATCATGATGAACGCCGCGCGGTTGGGGGTCGGCCTGCAGGGCCTCGGCCAGGCCGAAATCGCCTATCAGAACGCCGTCCACTACGCGATGGACCGGCGCCAGGGCCGCGCGCTCACTGGCCCCAAGGACCCCGAAGCCCCCGCCGACACCCTGTTCGTACATCCCGACGTCCGCCGGATGCTGATGGAGGCCAAGGCGATGACCGAGGGGCTGCGCGCGCTGATCCTGTGGGGCGCGCTCCAGGTCGACCTGGCGCACCATGCCGCTACCAAAGAGGAGCGCCAGCTTTCCGACGACCTGATCGGCCTGCTGACCCCGGTCATCAAGGGTTACGGCACCGACCGCGGCTTCGACATCACCGTGTCCTGCCAGCAGATATTCGGCGGCCATGGCTACATCCGCGAAAACGGCATGGAGCAATATGTTCGCGATGCGCGCATCACCCAGATCTACGAGGGCGCCAACGGCGTACAGGCGATGGACCTGGTGGGCCGCAAGCTCGCCCTGAACGGTGGACGCGCGCTTCAGGCGTTGCTCGGCATCATCGCCAACGAAGTGGCCGAAGCCAAGGGGCTGGACAGGGTCGCGCCGATCGCCGAGGCGCTGGAAAAGGCGACCGGCCAGTTGCAGGCCGCGACCATGTGGCTGATGCAGAACGCCATGGCGAACCCCGACAATGCGGGTGCGGGGGCGCATCACTACATGCACATTCTGGGCATCGTGGCGACCGGGTTGATGTGGCTGCGCATGGCGAAGGCATCAGCAGCACTGATCGAAGCGGGGGAAGGCGACGTGGCATTCCTGAACGCCAAGCTGGTTACCTCCCGCTTCTTTGCCGACCGCATCATGCCCGACGCCGGCGCGCTCCGCCGCAAGATTGAAAGCGGCGCTGAAACGCTGATGGCGCTGGCACCGGAGGCGTTTCTGGCGGCCTGACCCCAATAATTTCCCCCATCGGCCGAAGGGGGAAATTCCCGGCGACACCGGCATTCGCGCGCGCTAGCATCCCGGTCAGGGGGACAGTGCATGACACAGCAACCCGGCGGGCCGGTCGAGGCCGGCAGCCGTATTTCCGAGCTCGATATCATTCGCGGTTTCGCGCTGTTCGGCGTGCTTTGGATGAACCTGTTCGAACATGTCGGCCTCGCCATACCCGATGACAAGGTTATCGAACTCGCCCCGAAGGCGGTCGAAACCATCGTCGGCTTCGCATCGATCTGGCTGATGATCGGCAAGGCCCAGGCGCTCTTCTCCATCTTGTTCGGTTTCGGCTTCGCGCTGTTCCTGGAGCGCGCGGAAAAGGCAGGCGCGAACGGCACGCGGCTCTATCTGCGGCGCGCCACCTTCCTGCTGATATTCGGCGTCGCGCACGGCATGTTGCTCTGGGCCGGCGACATCCTCAACAGCTATGCGCTGATGGGCTTCTTCCTCGTCCTGACGCGGCGCTGGCCGGGCTGGGCGCTGCTGTCGCTCGGACTGGTTCTGACAGTCCTCGGTACCGTCATCCTCAACATCGCCTATGCCCATCTGTACCCCGGCCAGACCCCGAGCTGGGTGTTGGCCGGCGATGCCGGGACGCTGCGCCGCTTTCCCGTCTTCATGTCGAGCGATTATGGCGCCTATCTCGTGGAACTCTACCGCAGCTGGATCGAGCTGTACGGCACGCCCATCGGCCCGGTCTATCTCGGCTGGATATTCGGGCGCTTCCTGGTCGGCCAATGGCTGTTCCGTCAGGGCTGGGTCCAGAATGCAGCGGCCTATGCCCCGCAATTCCGAAAATGGGCCGCGATCCTGCTGGCGGCTGGCCTGGCCATGGCGCTCCTCGGCCCGACGCTCAAACTGTGCGGGATCAAACTGGCGGAGCCGTGGAAATATCTGGCACAGATCGACGGGCGTGGATCGCAAGTGGTGCTCGCGCTCGGCTACGCGGCCGGCTTCATGGTCCTGTGCCAGCATGGCCACTGGCGCCGCCGGCTGTCGGGCCTCGCCGCCGCCGGGCAGATGGCGCTCACCAACTATGTGACGCAAAGCTTCCTCTTCTTCTTCCTGCTTTACGGCTTTGGCTTCGCATTGCTGCCCTATGTCGGCCCGACGTTTTGCCTGGTCGTCGCGATCATCTTTTATGCGATGCAGATCGCCTTCAGCCGCTGGTGGCTGGCGCGCTATCGCTTCGGACCGATCGAATGGGTGTGGCGCAGCTTCACCTACGGAACGCGACAGCCGATGCGCAAAAGTGCGCCCGGCGGCGCCCCGGCGACCGCATGACCGCACCGGCCGCGCCGCCACCCACGCAACGCACGCTGGGCCTTGCCGCCTGCATCGCGCTGGTCATGGGCAACATGATCGGCACGGGCGTCTTCCTCCTCCCCGCCAGCCTCGCACCCTATGGCTGGGATGCGGTCGCGGGATGGGCGTTCACCATCGGCGGGTCGCTGATACTGGCCTATGTCATCGCCCGGCTGACGGTCCACATCCCCGGCGCGAATGTCGTGCAGATGACGGCCAAGGCCTTTGGGCGGCTCCCCGGCTTCGCGATCGGCTGGACCTACTGGCTGTCAGTCATCACGTCCAACGTCACGATCGCCGTGGCCGTCACCGCCAATCTCAGCAGCCTGGTGCCGGCTCTCAACCAGCCCGGCATTGGCGCTATCGTGTCGATCGGTTTCCTTTGGCTGATGACGGGGGTCAACCTGCTCGGCGCTCGGACGGTCGGCCGGACGCAGATCGTGACGACCATGATCAAGCTGGTCCCGATCGTCGTCGTCCTGGCACTGCTCGCCCTGACACTCGGCACGGGCACAGCGCAAGTCGCGCCCTTCCCGGCCCAAGGCTTCACCGGCGCCGGCATCACCGCCACGGCGGCACTGACGCTGTGGGCGCTGCTCGGCTTCGAATCCGCCAGCGCCGCGGCGGACAAGGTCCATGATCCCGCGCGCACCATCCCCCGCGCGACGATGATCGGGACGGCGGCGACCGGCCTCATCTCTCGTCATCTGCTCGGGTATTGCGTTGACGCTGCCAGCGGCGGAAGCGCAATCCGGCTCCCCCTTCGGCGCCTTCGTCAGCCATTACTGGGCGCCCGGCCCGGCGAAACTGGTCGCCCTGTTCGTGGTCGTCAGCTGCATCGGCGCGCTCAACGGCTGGACCCTGCTGCAGGGCGAGATCCCGCTTGCGATGGCACGGGCCGGCGAACTGCCGCACTGGCTCGCCAAAACCGACGCCCGGGGCACGCCAGTGCGCGGCCTGATCGTCGCCAGCACGTTCGCCACGCTGCTGCTGATCGCCAACAGCCTGCAGGGCCTGGTTGCGCTTTTCACCGCGATGGCGCTGCTGTCCACATCCGGATCGGTGTGGCTTTACCTCGGCTGCGCGCTGTCGGGCGTTCGGCTGCGCATCGCGGTGCGGGCGGCGATCGTCGGCGCCGTCTATGCGCTCTGGACCTTCTGGGGTGCTGGTCTGGTCGCGAGCGGCTCCAGCTTCCTGCTGATGGCGGCAGGTCTGCCGGTCTATTAGTGGGCGCGAAGAGAAAAACGTCGGGTCACCTGACGCTCCTGCCGCTCAATCCCCCCACAGATCCTTGAGCTTGGCAAAGAAACCCGTCGATGCCGGGCACTCATCCCCTGTCTCCGTCGCCCGGAAGGCTTCCAGCAATTCCTTCTGCTTGGCGCTCAGCCGGGTCGGCGTCTCGACGTCAATCTGTATGACCAGGTCGCCCTGACCCCGCCCGTTCAGCACCGGCATACCGGCGCCGCGCTGGCGCAATTGCTTGCCCGACTGAATCCCGGCGGGGATCTTGATCTCGTGCCGCGTACCGTCAAGCCCGGGCACTTCGATCGAGCCGCCCAGCGCGGCGGTCGTAAAGCTGATCGGGGCACGAAAGAACAAAGTGGTGCCATCACGCTCGAAGATCGCGTGCCGCTTCACATGCAGGAAGATGTAGAGGTCGCCCGCAGGCGCCCCGCGCGGCCCCGCCTCGCCCTCGCCCGACAGACGGATCCGCGTGCCCTCGTCGACGCCCGCCGGAATGCTGACCGACAAGGTCTTGGGCTTGTCGACGCGGCCCTCGCCCCGGCATGACCGGCAAGGGCTTTCGATCACCTGGCCGGCGCCATGGCAGGACGGGCAGGTACGCTCGACGACGAAGAAGCCCTGCTGCGCCCGCACCTGGCCATGGCCGTGACAGGTACCGCAGGTCTTGACTCCCGTGCCGGGCTGCGCGCCCGACCCGTCGCACGCTTCGCAAGCAGCGGAAACCTCGACTTCAATCTCCGCCTGCTTGCCGTGATAGGCCTCGTCGAGCGTGATCTCCATGTCGTAGCGCAGATCCGCGCCGCGCCGCTGCTGCTGGCGCCCACCGCCGCCGAAACCAGACTGGCCGAAGATCGTCTCGAATATGTCGCCAAGATCGGAAAAGCCGCCAGCCCCTCTTCCGCCGCCTCCGCCGCCGCCATTTTGCGCCTGCGTGTAGGCGGCGTGGCCGTAGCGGTCATAGGCAGCGCGCTTCTGCGGGTCCTTCAGGCACTCATAGGCCTCACCTACGGCCTTGAACTTCGCTTCGCTGTCGGTGCAGCCCCCGGTCTTGTCGGGGTGATATTTCATCGCCAGCTTGCGATAGGCGCTCTTGATCGCCGCGCCATCGGCGGTCCGCTCGACTTCGAGCAGCTCATAATAATCGATTTCGCTAGTCATCTCGCCCCCGGCGCGCACTCGTTCCTCGACTTCGCCCGGCACGAACCGCGGTACCAGCTACCATGCCGTTCGGTTCGAGCGAAGTCGAGAAGCGGTTCATCGGGCTTACGCCTTGTTGTCGTCCACTTCGGAGAATTCAGCGTCCACGACATCGTCGTCCGCCTTGGGCGCTTCACCACCCGGAGCCGAAGCCGCAGCCTGCTCCTTCTCGTAGATCGCCTGGCCCAGCTTCATCGCGACCTGCGCCAGTTCCTGCGCCTTGGTCTTCATCGCTTCGCTGTCGCCGCTCTCGATCGCGGCCTTGGTCTCGGCGACCGACGCCTCGATCTCCGACTTCAGCGCCGCGTCGATCTTGTCACCATGCTCGGACAGCTGCTGTTCGGTCGTATGGACCAGGCTTTCGGCATTGTTCTTCGCCTCGGCCGCCTCGCGACGCTTCTTGTCCTCTTCGGCGAAGCGCTCGGCATCCTTGACCATCTGCTCGATGTCGGCGTCGGACAGGCCGCCCGAAGCCTGGATACGGATCTGCTGCTCCTTGCCAGTGCCCTTGTCCTTGGCGCTGACGTTCACCAGGCCATTGGCGTCGATGTCGAAGATCACCTCGATCTGCGGCACACCGCGCGGCGCCGGCGGAATGCCGACCAGGTCGAACTGGCCAAGCAGCTTGTTGTCGGCCGCCATCTCGCGCTCGCCCTGGAACACGCGGATCGTCACCGCCTGCTGATTGTCATCGGCAGTCGAATAGACCTGGCTCTTCTTGGCCGGGATCGTGGTGTTGCGGTCGATCATGCGCGTGAACACCCCACCCAGGGTCTCGATGCCCAGCGACAGCGGCGTCACGTCCAGCAACAGAACGTCCTTGACGTCGCCCTGCAACACGCCCGCCTGGATCGCGGCACCCATGGCCACGACTTCATCGGGGTTGACGCCGGTGTGCGGCTCCTTGCCGAAAAACTCCTTCACGGCCTCGCGCACCTTGGGCATCCGGGTCATGCCGCCCACGAGCACCACTTCGCTGATCTCGCTCGCGGTGACGCCGGCGTCGGCCATTGCCTTCTTGCACGGCTCCATCGTGCGCTTGATGAGATCAGCGACAAGGCGCTCCAGGTCCGACCGGGTGATGGTCTTCACCAGATGCTTGGGGCCGTTCTGGTCGGCGGTGATGAAGGGCAGGTTGACCTCGGTCGACTGCGCCGACGACAGTTCGATCTTCGCCTTCTCCGCCGCTTCCTTCAGACGCTGGAGCGCCAGCTTGTCCTTGGTCAGGTCTATGCTCTCGGCTTTCTTGAAGTCGTCGGCCAGGAACTGAACCAGCTTGGCGTCGAAATCCTCGCCGCCCAGGAAGGTGTCGCCGTTGGTCGACTTCACCTCGAACACGCCGTCGCCGATCTCCAGGATCGAGATGTCGAACGTGCCGCCGCCAAGGTCGTAGACCGCGATCGTCTTGCCGTCCTGCTTGTCGAGCCCATAGGCCAGCGCGGCCGCAGTCGGCTCGTTGATGATGCGCAGCACTTCAAGGCCCGCGATCTGGCCGGCGTCCTTGGTCGCCTGGCGCTGGGCGTCGTTGAAATAGGCGGGCACGGTGATGACCGCCTGCGTCACTGTCTCGCCCAGATAGCTCTCGGCGGTTTCCTTCATCTTCTGCAGGATGAAAGCGGAAATCTGCGCAGGGCTGTAATCCTCGCCACCGGCCTTGACCCAGGCGTCGCCGTTCGGACCCTTGGCAATGTCATAGGGGACCAGCTCCATGTCCTTCTTGGTCATGGGATCGTCGAAGCGGCGGCCGATCAGGCGCTTCACCGCGAAGATCGTGTTGTCACCATTGGTGACCGCCTGGCGCTTGGCCGGCTGGCCGATCAGGCGTTCCCCGCCCTTGGCGAAGGCGACGATGGAGGGGGTCGTGCGCGCGCCCTCCGCATTTTCGATGACCTTGGGCTTGCCGCCGTCCATCACGGCGACGCAGCTGTTGGTTGTGCCCAGATCGATACCGATAACTTTTGCCATTTTAGTCCTCTTAAACCCCAAATTTCATTCAGCGGTTGACGGCCCGGCCTCACGAAAGCGCCAAGGCAAGGCCGGATTGCGTGTCGCATATAAGCGCGCTTTTTCTTGGCACAAGAAGTTGCGGCCATTAGGGAGGCAAGCGACCGGAATCGAGACACTCACGGAGCATAATGGCCATGCGCCTCCCTATCTTCATCGCCCTGGCCACCTCTTTTTCGCTGGTAGCCTGCGGTGATCCGGCGCCGACCTATATCGATCAGGCCTGGGTCCGGCTCAGCCCTGTCAAGGATCGACCATCCGCCGGCTATTTCGTCGCCCATGGCGGCGACGCGGGCGGGCAGCTGCGCGGCGTACTGACCGACTATGCGCTCAAGGTGGAGATGCACGAGACGATAAGCGAGGGCGGCATGATGAAGATGCAGCCGGTCACCGGAGTGGACATCCCTGCCAAGGGTAGGGTGGCTTTCGCGCCGGGCGGCAAGCATCTGATGCTGTGGGGGGTCAACGACACGGCGATCAGTCGCGGCAAGATGCAGCTGACCTTCCTCATGGCCAATGGCGACCGGCTACTTGTGGACGCGGTGATCCAGAAGCCGGGCGCGGCGGGCACGGCACCCGCGATGAAGATGGACGAGCACAGCGGCCATTGAAGCATTCATATGCCCGATTGCCGCAAAGGATTAATCGCCCGTTAGATAGCTATAGTTCAGAAATTGCTGCTTCAGCCGTTCCGACTGAGCGTTGCGTTGCATAAGCAAGTTGGGTTTATATCTCCGGCCACTGGGCGAAGGTGCATGTCCAGCGCCGAGATTATTTAGCAACCTATCGACATTTGTCTCCATATCGGCAAGAAAGTCTTCATATACGATCTCGATCGGGCTGGTTCCCGCTTCGTCGTGGAACAGCTTCCACATATCGTCGTGTATGCTCAGTTCGGCATAGGCCTTTCGGATGCCGGCCGCATCGAACTCGAGTTCGGGTTCCGCTTCTAAATCGGCGTAAACATGCCATCGGTTTGTCTTCTTGGCTTTCCAGAAGCTGATGCTCTGATCGATCTTGTCCGACCGGACGACGTTTATCCAGCGCGCACCTGGAAATATCTTCGCGAAGTCCCGTGCATGGCTGCGATCAAAGCCAAGGCACGCCGCCAGTTCGTTGCGGTGCGGCCACATCAATTTGGTCGCGAACAGGCCGTCGACGGCGGATTTCAGTATATTTACCATGGCGTCTTCGAATGCGGCCGATTTCGACGGCGCGCGCATCTGATAAAAATGGCTGAATTTCTCATCGCCGGGACTTGGTACGCCATTTTGTGCCAGTAGATCGCACAACAAAGTTGTTCCCGCCCGGAAGGATCCCGTGACGATTACGCAGCGATCGATACCCAAATCCAGGAAGGCCCGGGAAAGGAAATCCCGCCGACTTCGATACTCGGCGTTATCCATGCGAGGCAATTTCGCAGGAATTGTCGAGCAGCCCAAAAAAAGCTTCGGCGCGTCCGTATTGAAACCTGGGTCGCATGACGCAGCGTCAGTGCCTTACACGAATTGGTGCTGTCACACGGCTCATTTCCGTCCTCGCTATGAATGCCAGTCATAATGTCCCGGCGTACGGGATGATTCAAGGCCGAAAGTCGCTATATTCGTTGCATGGCTGATCAACCGATAGCGCTTCCTGCCTCTCGCTTGTTGACCGCCAAGGAGACGACGCTCGCAAGAAGCATGTTTGGCGACGCGATCGCCTACCATCGGGTGCGGGTCCACAATCGTAAATGGTGGCCGCTCCAACCGAAACGGGTGACGATGGCCCCCGACGGCCACCTCTGGTTTCACCCCGAAGGCGGTCTGTTCTGCGCCGACTTCTGCGACAGCCCGCTACACCTCCAGGCGCTGTTCATCCATGAGATGACCCATGTCTGGCAAGCGCAGCGATCCGGCAGATATTGGCTTCCCCTGATGCGTCATCCCTGGTGCCGTTACGACTACCTGATCGTGCCTGGCAAGCCCTTCGCCCGCTATGGCATTGAACAGCAGGCGGAAATCGTGAAGCACGCATTTTTGCTGCGGCGGGGGGGACGGGTGGAGGGGAAGCCGGGACTGGCGGTGTATGAGGAACTCCTGCCTTTCGCTTGAAGGCGCTGCCAATTTGATAAAATCACAGCACGAGCGAGACCATATCCGTCGATCTTGGCGCCCAGTTCCGCGAATACCGAACGTGACGTCCGCCGAGGCATGAGCGAACATGTTTCTCTAAAACTCGCCGCCGATCGGGTAGAAACGAAAAGGGCGAACCAACGGCCCGCCCCTCGACTTTCCAACCATTACATCAGCCTCAATACACTCGCGCCTTCGGCTTGATATACTCGGCCTCGTCGGTCATCGTGTAGTCGTGCACCGGACGGTAATCGAGCGTCACCTTGCCGCCTGAACCGCCCCAGCCTTCGAACCAGCTGACGGTATGCTTCATCCAGTTTTCGTCGTCGCGGTTCGGGAAATCCTCGTGCGCATGGGCGCCACGCGATTCCTTGCGCGCTTCCGCGCCCTCGATAGTGCAGATCGCCTGGCTCATGAGGTTGTCGAGCTCCAGCGTCTCGATGAGGTCGGTGTTCCAGATCAGCGAGCGGTCGACGACCTTGATGTCCTGCATCCGCTTGTTGACCACCTGCATCTTCGCGACGCCCTCGGTCAGCAGCGCGCTGTCGCGGAACACGGCGGCGTGCTTCTGCATGGTGCGCTGCATGTCGAGGCGGATTTCCGCCGTCGACGTGCCGCCATTAGCGTTGCGATAGTGGTCCAGGCGGCCGAGCGCCAGGTCGGCCGAATCCGCCGGCAGCGGCTTGTGCTTGCCGTTGGGCTTGAGGTTGTCCTTCAGGAACAGTCCGGTCGCCCGACCGAACACCACGAGATCGATCAGCGAATTGGAGCCGAGGCGATTGGCGCCGTGCACCGACACGCAGGCCGCTTCACCCACCGCATAGAGGCCCGGCACGACCACTTCGGGATCGTCGCCGACCTTCGTCACCACCTGGCCATGATAGTTACAGGGCACGCCGCCCATGTTGTAATGGACGGTCGGCGTGACCGGCAGCGGCTGGCGGGTCAGGTCGACGCCGGCAAAGATCTTGCCGCTTTCGGTGATGCCGGGCAGGCGTTCGGCCAGCACCTTGGGATCGATATGGTCGAGATGGAGGAAGATATGGTCCTTCTCCGGCCCGACGCCGCGCCCCTCGCGCATTTCCATCGCCATGGATCGCGACACGACATCGCGCGACGCCAGGTCCTTGGCCGACGGGGCATAGCGCTCCATGAAGCGTTCGCCCTCGGAGTTGGTCAGGTAACCGCCCTCGCCGCGCGCGCCTTCGGTGATGAGCACGCCCGCGCCGTAGATGCCGGTCGGGTGGAACTGCACGAACTCCAGATCCTGCAACGGCAGGCCCGCGCGCAGCACCATGCCGCCGCCGTCGCCGGTGCAGCTATGCGCGGACGTGGCCGAGAAATAGGACCGGCCGTAACCGCCCGTCGCCAGCACCACCGCATGCGCCTTGAACCGATGGATCGATCCATCCTCCATGCACATGGCGATGACGCCACGGCATTCCCCATTTTCCATGATGAGGTCGATGGCGAAATATTCGATGTAGAAGTCCGCGTCATATTTCAGGCTCTGCTGATAGAGCGCGTGAAGCATGGCATGGCCGGTGCGGTCGGCGGCTGCGCAGGTGCGCTGTACCGGCGGGCCAGCGCCCATATTCTGCATGTGGCCACCAAACGGACGCTGGTAGATCGTTCCGTTGTCGTTGCGGCTGAACGGCACGCCGGCATGTTCCAGCTCGATCACCGCCGCTGGCGCCTCGCGCACCATATATTCGATCGCGTCCTGGTCGCCCAGCCAGTCGGACCCCTTGACGGTGTCGTACATGTGCCAGGTCCAGTGGTCAGGCGAATTGTTGCCCAGGCTCGCCGCGATGCCGCCCTGCGCCGCGACGGTATGGCTGCGGGTCGGAAAGAGCTTGGTGATACACGCGGTCTTCAGGCCCGCCTCGGCACTGCCCATGGTCGCGCGCAGGCCCGAGCCTCCAGCGCCGACGACGACGGTGTCGTAGGTGTGATCGATGATCTTGTAGGCGTCGGTCATCAGTCTGCGGCCCCCGTGAAGGCGATCTTCGCGATCGCGAAGATGCCGGCGGCGGCGCCGGCGAATGTGTAGAAGTTGAGCAGGAGGATGGACAGGAAGGCCAGCCCCTTGTCGTGGACATAATCCTCCAGCATCACCTGCATCCCCAGGCGCAGGTGCCAGAAGATGCTGACGACCATCAATGCCAGCGGCAGTGCTACGAGCGGGCTGGCGATCCACGCCACGACGCTCTCATGGTCGAGGCCAGGCAGGCGCAGCAAGCTGATCAGCAGCCATGACACCAGCAACAGGTTGCCGACGGCGGTGTAGCGCTGCGCGAGCCAGTGCTGCGCGCCATGTTTCGCCGATCCCAGACCACGAACGCGGCCAATGCCCGTTCCAGTTCCCATCAGATATTCCCCAAGAAAACGGTCGCCCACAGCGCCACGGTCGCGAGCACGGACAGGATGGGAATGACGATGGCCCACGTCCTGTTGGTGTTCAGTTCGTACCCCGCGCCCATGTCGAGCACGAAATGGCGCAGGCCCGACAGCAGGTGCTGGAAGAAGAACCAGCTCAGCCCGATCATCACGACATAGCCGGGCCACCAGGTCGCCCAGGACAGGAATGTCGCATAAGCCTCGGGCCCGCTTGCCGCCGCCATCAGCCACCCGACCAAGCCGAGCGCGCCCGCCGTAGCCAGGCCATTGCCGGTGACGCGGTGGAGAATGGAAATGGCCATGGCGGGCCCCCATTTCCATATCGTCAGATGCGGCGATAAAGGCCGGCTGGTGGTTCGCACCATGTCGCTTGTTCCTGAATTTTGTCCCTGATTCCGCTTCCCTTAGGCACGAACGCGATAGAGGGCAAGGCCAGGTCCGATCGCACATGACGGCGGTCGGGATAACAGGTCGTTAACCAAGGCGGGCTATCAGAAGCGCATCAAGTCCATAAAGTGGGGTGCTGCCGTCATGCCTTCCTTCGCCATGCCGAAGAACGACGTCGGGGATATGTTGAAACAGGTTCAGAAGCTGGACGCGATCACCCATGACATGCGGGAGGTCCAAGCGCTGCTGGGCAGCGACATCAGCGACGTGGCGGACACCTTCTTCGAAACTTATATGGAGATGTCGGGCTTGCGCGCGAAGCTGCCCCCCGAGACGATCAGACGGATCGAGGAAGCGGCGCACGAATATGTGCGGCTGAAGCTCAGCGACTATAGCAGCCTTAAATGGGCTGAATCGACGACCGCCTGCGTCCGGCAGGCGCGCAAGCACGACATTTTGGTCGATTGTGTCGGAACCCCGGTCGCGTTGTCCAACGACAGGATGCTCGCCCTGGCCTGGGAGCGCGCGCCCGACGACGCGACACGCCTGCGGGCCGTCCGCGCGATCAACCATATCAGCATGATGGACGCGGGACTGATCGCAAATGTCGCGGCCAGCGACGAGGCCGAAGCCCAGCGGGTCGAACGCCAGCGCTACCGCGAGCTTTTCGAGCAGCGCATCATGAGCGAGATTGACGGCGCATCGCATCTTGGTGAATCGCTGCGCGAACAGGCCAAGGACGCCTCTGCCGCCACGCGCGGCATGTTGGGCAAGGCGTCGGAAGTCGCCGCGGCCGCGGAACAGTCGGCGCTCGCCATGCGCGAAGCCGCCCGCACCTCTGCCGGCCTTATCCGTGCGATCGAGGATGCCCGCACCGAAGTCGAAAGCGCCGCCGACGTCGCCCAGCGCGCCGCCCGTCAGTCGGGCGATGCGGTGTCCATGTCGGCAACGCTGTCCGAACATGCCAAGTCGATCGAATCGATCCTTGGCCAGATCCGCGACATCGCCGGGCAGACCAATCTCCTGGCGCTCAATGCCACGATCGAGGCGGCCCGTGCGGGCGACGCAGGCCGCGGCTTCGCGGTCGTCGCGCAGGAGGTGAAGAGCCTCGCCAACCAGACCGCCCGCGCGATCGACGACATTGCCGGCAAGATCGCCGATATCCAGACCTCGACCCGCCAGTCGGTCGAGACCAACCAGCGCATCCGCGACACGGTGGGCGAGGTGCAGGCCAGCGCCGAACGCATCCGCCACGCAATGGACGCGCAGGCGCAGACCGTCACGATGATCACCGCCGCCGTCGACGAAACGGCGCTTGCCGCCGACTCGATGTCGACGACCATTTCTGCGATCCGGCAGGACACCGAAGTCGTCGCGTCGGAGATCGACCAGCTCGAACGCGGCTTCACCAGCGTGGAAGGCAAGCTCTCCTCGTTGCGGGGCGCGTCATCGGACTTCGGCCGCCAGGTGGCCTGACCCCTCGCTGACAGAGGCCGCTCATAAGGGCTCGCTTCCCGGGTTCCGACAGACACGGTTCTTATTCCGCGCCCATTGGTCTAAACGCCGGTCATGACCGATATTCCCCAAAGCTGGAAACTCACCCTCCCCTGCACCCGCGCGGAGGCGGAGGCGCTGGACGGCGACATCGCCGCCTTCGCGCTGATGGAGCGCCCACCCGTCCTGATGACCAGCGAGGCGAGCGAGGATGGCGAGCAATGGCGGCTCGACGCCTATTTCGAGGGCAAGCCGAGCCCCGCCGCGATCAAGCTGCTGCGCGCGATGATACCCAGCGCGGCGCGCGCGAAACCCGCGATCGAGCAATTGCCCGACGAAGACTGGGTGTCCATCAGCCAGCAGGGGCTGGACCCGGTCACCGCCGGCCGCTTCCACGTACGCAATCGCGCCGAGGACCCGGCACTTCCAGGCCATGAGAATATCCTGATAGAGGCTGGCCGCGCCTTCGGTACCGGGCAGCATGAAACCACGGCGGGCTGCCTCGCCATGCTCGACCGGATGCGCGGCATCGGAATGCGTTTCGGCAATGTCGCGGATATCGGTACCGGCACCGGACTCCTCGCCATCGCCGCGCTGCGGTTGTGGCCCCATGCCTATGCGACCGCGTCGGATATCGACCCGGTCGCGGTGGAGATCGGCCATGTCAGCGCTGCGGCCAATGGCGTGCGCGTCGGGCCGGGCATTGGTCGCCTCGCGCTTTACGCCGCCGCCGGGGTCGATCATCCCGCGATCCTTGCCCGAGCGCCCTACGATCTGCTGATCGCCAACATCCTCGCCGGCCCGCTGATCGACCTTGCCCCCGCGCTCTGCTCTGTCGTGCAGGAAGGGGGCACTATCATCCTCGCGGGCCTGCTGGAGGCCCAGGCAGACGCGGTCCTCGCCGCCTATCGCGCGCAGGGAATGCGCCTTGCCCAACGCGCCGACCATGGCGACTGGCCAACCCTGCGCCTGCGCAAGCGGCCGAGGCTCGGCTGGCGCCGGGCAGCCCGCGTCGATTTCGGGCGCAGGGGCGAAGCGCCGGGATATGGGAGTATCTAGCGCTCTCACGCTTCTGAATGGGGCCAGGACGATCTATGAGACCCTCTCCCGCCTTCGTGAGGGAGAGAGCAAAGGAAAGGAGCAAGGCGTCATGCCCCGCCGCCCCATCGTTCAAATCCAGGCTGGCGAGCCATTCGAACATCTCGCCGTCACTGATCCCGGTGCCCCGCCCCGGCCTGGCATCCTCCTCTTCCCCAACATCCTGGGCACCAAGGAAGCCGACTTCGCCTATGCCGAACGAGTCGCGGCGCTGGGCTATGCGGTGCTGGTCGCCGATGTCTACGGCCAGGGCAGGCGCACCACCCGCGAGGAGGCGAACTTTGGCCGCTACATGAACGCGCTCAACGCCGACCGCGCCCTGTTGGGGACACGCGTCAACGCCGCCCACGCGGCGCTGAAGGCCCTGCCCGAGGTTGATCCCGCCCGCACCGCGGCGATCGGCTTCTGCTTCGGCGGCAAATGCGTGCTCGACCTGGCACGCAGTGGCGCTGACATCGCCGGCGGCGTGAGCCTTCACGGCGTCTATGACCCGCCGCCCTCTCCCACCCTCCGGTTTTCCGCCAGGCTGCTGATCTGCCACGGTTGGGACGATCCGGTCGCGCCCCCCGACGCGACCGTCGCGCTGGCGCGGGAACTGACTGAGGCGGGCAGTGACTGGCAACTCCACGCTTATGGCCATACCGGCCATGCTTTCACCGATCATAGTGCGGCCATGCCGGATAAGGGAATGGCCTACAGCGCCAGCGCCGATCGCCGCAGTTTCTCGGCTCTTTCCGGCTTTCTGGCGGAATTGTTCCCGCTCGCCGACTGACGCACAACCTTCGGATGCAAATAAGATATATCGCAACTCTTGAATCGCGCAATTTCTACGATATATCACAATGCATCTGTAATGCATTTTAGAGTTAAATGATGCACTTTCAATATCACCATCGCGGTCGCCTGGACCGCTCTTGCAGCCCATTCGGCCCAGGCGGTCGCGGCCGTAACGGCTTCGGCGGTCGTCATGGCGGCCCCGAGGGCAACGGCGGTTTCGGCGGGCGCGGCGGACGCCGCCGGCTGTTCGACAATGACGCGCTCAAGCTGGCCATCGTGCACCTGCTGTCGATCGAGCCACGACACGGCTATGACCTGATCCGCGAGATCGGCACTCTGTCCGGCGATGCCTATGCCCCCAGCCCCGGCGTGGTCTACCCGACCCTTACCCTGCTGGCCGACATGGAGTTGATCGCCGAAGTCCCAAGCGAGGGCAGCCGCAAGCTGTTCGCCGTCACGGACGCGGGCATCGCCTATCTGGCCGACAATGCCGATGCGCTGGCTTCAGTGCTGGAGCGTCTCGCCTCCATGGCCAAGCGGGCGGAGCGCACCGACGGCGCGCCGATCCGCCGGGCGATGCACAACCTGACCATGGCACTGCGTGCTCGGCTTGAAAAGGAAGGCGCCGATGCCCAGACGATGTTCGACGTGGCTTCGCTGATCGATGAAGCGGCGAGCAAGATCGAGAGGCTGTGACATGGCGCTGACCGCAACCGTGCCCACCGTTCATGGCAGCCGCTACCTGCAGCAGTTGTGCAAGCATTGGAGCCACAAGTTCGAAACGGCGTTCGATGCGCAGCAGGGCCGAATCGGCTTTCCAATGGGACCGATACACCTGGCGGCGAGCGCGGACGCGCTGGCCGTAACAATCGAACCGGCCCCGGACGAGGACGTCGAGCGCTTCAAACAGGTCGTTGCCGAGCATCTCGACCGTTCCGCCTTCCGCGAAGCACCGCTGCCGTTCGACTGGAAATAGGCGCTAGCGGCCGGGTATCCGCCGCGCGCTGGCCAAATGATGCGCATGTGTGATCGCCACGGCCAGGGCGTCGGCGGCGTCCGGGCCGGCGATCTTAGCACCGGGCAGCAACCGCTCGACCATCGCATGGACCTGATCCTTCGACGCGTTGCCGACACCGACAACTGCCTTCTTGATCAGCCGCGCCGCATATTCTCCCACGTCGGCGCCCGATCGCGCCGCCGCCAGCAGCACGACCCCTCGCGCCTGCCCCAGCTTCAGCGTTGATTGCGGATTGCTGTTCACGAACACCTCCTCCACCCCGACGCCTTCGGGCCGATGTGCAAGGATCAGGTCGGCAAGCGCTGCGTCCAGCGCCAGCAGCCGACTGGCCAGCGGCAACGCGGCATCGGTACGGATGCGTCCATTGGCAACATGGCTCAGGCGATTGCCGTCAGCGGCAATCACGCCCCAGCCAGTCGTGCCCAGGCCAGGATCAAGCCCGAGCAGGATCAATTTCCCCTCCTGCGCGGGAGGGGAAGCGGGTTCAACCCAGCTTCTCCATCACCGCGTCCGACACCTCGTAATTGCCCCAGACCGTCTGGACGTCGTCGTCGTCCTCGAGCGTGTCGACCAGCTTGAGCAGGGCGGTGGCATTGGCCTCGTCGACCTCGACCGTGGTCTGCGGCTTCCAGGCGAGCTTCGCGCTCTCGGCGGGGCCAAGGGCGGCCTCCAGCGCCTTGGCGACTTCATGCAGCGCGTCCATCGCGGTCCAGATTTCGTGCTCGTCATCGTTGGACACGACATCGTCCGCGCCCGCTTCCAACGCCGCCTCGAAGATAGCCTCGGCGTCGCCGGCGCTGGCCGGATAGGTGATCAGGCCCATGCGGTCGAACCCGTGGGATACCGCGCCGGTCGCGCCCAGATTGCCGCCATTCTTGGAGAAGGCCGTGCGCACGTTGGTCGCGGTGCGGTTGCGGTTGTCGGTCAGCGCCTCGACGATGATCGCGGTGCCGCCAGGGCCGTAGCCCTCATAGCGCACTTCCTCATAATTCTCCGCGTCGCCCCGGCTCGCCTTGTCGATCGCGCGCTGGATATTGTCCTTGGGCACCGATGCCGCCTTGGCGGCATTGACCGCCAGGCGCAGGCGCGGGTTCATGTCCGGATCGGGCATGCCGGATTTGGCGGCGACGGTGATTTCTCGGCTCAGCTTGGAAAAGCTGGCGGCGCGCTTCTTGTCCTGCGCACCCTTGCGATGCATGATGTTCTTGAATTTGCTATGGCCGGCCACGGGCCTGCTCCTGATGATATCGAATTGGAAGCGCGCTCTCTAGCTTCGTGCAGGGAGCGACGCAAGGCAAGCGGAGGGGTGCGCCGATGACGGTCGAGAGCCTGGATCATGTCAACATCCGCGTCGCCGATCCTGACGCGACCATGACGTTCTTCATCGACATATTGGGCATGGCCGTTTCGCCAATCCGACCGACCTGGATCACCGACACGGCCGGGCGCCCGGTAATCCATGTCGGCAGTATCGACGCATCCTACCCCACCGACGAATGGCGCCCCTTCGTCGGCGCCCGCGACAGCGGGGCCGTCCACCATGTCGCGCTGGGCTGTACCGATTATGACCGCGTGCTGGCGCGGCTCTGCGAACATGGACTGGCGCACACCACAAATGACGTGCCGAGGGCCACCCTTCGCCAGATATTCGTCGCCGAACCGGGCGGCGTCATGCTGGAACTGAATTTTCGCGGCTGATGCCTTAGCGATCCGACAGGATCAAATGAGGATCGCGGTCCCCGACACCGACACCATCAGCATCGACCCGTTCGAGCCCACGACCTCATAGTCCATATCAACGCCGACAACGGCGTTGGCGCCCAGCGTCGCCGCCTTCATGCGCATTTCGCCGATCGCCTGCTCGCGGGCGCGCTGCAACACGTCCTCATAGGCGCCCGATCGTCCGCCGACCAGATCGCGCACGCTGGCGAACAGGTCGCGGAAAAGGTTGGCGCCCACGATCACCTCGCCGGTGACGATCCCCAGATACTCCTTCGCCGGTCGGCCTTCCAGCCGGCTGGTGGTGCTGACGATGATCTCGGACATGGGCGCTTCTCCTTGTCAGTCGCGGTTATTCCATTCCCAACGCGGCGAGATAGGTCTGGAGGATGGCCTCCATCTCCTGCCGGTCGTGGGCGGGCATCTTCCGCAGGCGGACGATCTGGCGCATGATCTTGGGATCATATCCGGTCGCCTTGGCCTCCAGATACACGTCCTTGATATCGTCGCCTATGCCCTTCTTCTCTTCCTCCAGGCGCTCGACGCGCTCGATGAGAAGACGTAGCTGGTCGGCGGCGACATTGCCTTCGCTCATGCGGGATACTCCAATGGCATGTGAATCGGTTGGAGCGCTCCCTAATCGCTCGGCGCGTTCTTCGCCACACTCTCCTTCATCCGGGCGAGCTGTTCGGGCGTTGCATCGCTCTGGTGGCGCGCCTTCCACTCCCCGGCGGGCATTCCGTGGATGATCTCGCGCGCCTGTTCCTTCGTCAGGCTGTCGTCCGCCTCCATGATCCAGTCCGCCAGGCAGTTGCGGCAAAAGCCCGCCGTGCCCATCAGATCGATATTCTGCACGTCGGTACGATGCTGCAGATGCGCGACGAGCCGGCGGAAGGCGGTTGCGGCGACGGCGTCGTTCACTATGCTATCGGTCATGCTTGTCTCTCTCCTTGCAGCGACAGGCGCCTCGAACCCGCTTAGATGAAATAGACGGCCGGTCCAACCAGCCGCCCGCACGGAGCCGCCAATGACACGATTGCCGCCCCGGTCGCGCAAGGTTCGCATCCTGGTGACGCTGGGTCCCGCCAGTGACAGCCCGGACATGATACGGGCGCTGTTCGTCGCCGGGGCCGACGCCTTCCGCATCAACATGAGCCATGGCGCGCATGAGGACCATGCAGCGCGCATCGCGTCGATCCGCGCGATGGAAAAGGAATTCGGCCGTCCGACCACCATCCTCGGCGACCTTCAGGGACCAAAGCTGCGCGTGGGCACCTTCGCCGAATCGCAGGTGATACTGGAAACCGGTGCGACCTTCGTGCTGGACCGGGACCCGACGCCGGGCGACGTCAGCCGGGTGAACCTTCCCCACGCGGAAATCTATGCCGCGCTGGTGCCCGAAACCCGCCTGCTGCTGGACGACGGAAAGCTGGTGCTGCGGGTGAAGTCCGTGAACGAAGAGCGGATCGATACGATCGTGGAAGTCGGCGGCGCCCTGTCCAACCGCAAGGGCGTCAACGTGCCCGACGTCGTCGTGCCGGTACCGGCGCTGACCGACAAGGATCGCCGAGACCTCAGCTTTGCGATGCAACAGGGGCTGGACTGGATTGCGCTGAGTTTCGTGCAGCGGCCCGAGGATCTTGCCGAGGCGCGCAAGCTGATGGGCGGCTATGGCGCGCTGATGGCCAAGATCGAAAAGCCAGCCGCCGTCCAGCGGCTGGAAGAGATATTGGAGATGGCCGACGGCGTCATGGTCGCGCGGGGCGATCTGGGCGTGGAACTGCCGCCCTATGCGGTGCCGCCGCTCCAGAAGCAGATCGTCGCCACCGCGCGCCGCATGGGTCGGCCCGTCGTCGTCGCGACGCAAATGCTCGAATCGATGATCAAGGCGCCGACGCCCACGCGGGCCGAAGTGTCAGACGTGGCCACGGCCGTTTATGATGGCGCCGACGCGATCATGCTCTCGGCCGAGACGGCGGCGGGCGACTGGCCGGTCGAAGCAGTCAAGATGATGGACAGCATCGCTCACAGTGTCGAGCGCGATCCGGGCTATTTCGGTCGGCTCCACTATACGGAAACAAAGCCGGATTCGACCACCGCCGACGCCCTGGCGGAGGCCGCAGCCGGCATCGTCTCGGTCGTGGGCGCCAGCGCCATCACCTGCTACACCGCATCGGGCAGCACAGTCAGGCGCGTCGCCCGCGAGCGGCCCGACTCGCCGATACTGGCGCTGACGCCCAAGCTGGAAACGGCGCGGCGGCTGGGCCTGGTCTGGGGCGTCCATGCCGTGCGGACGAAGGATGTCGGCAATTTCGAGGAGATGGTGGGCAAGGCGCGCCGCATGGCGCTGCGCCATCATTTCACCGCGAAGGGGCGCAAGATCGTCGTGCTGGCGGGTGTCCCCTTCGGCACGCCGGGATCGACGAACGTGCTGCACGTCGCGACGATTCGGGGTGACGAGCTCAAGGGACGCGAATAGATCAGTCCCCTTTCCGGCAGCACAAGAAACAGCGCCCGATCCTTCGATCGGACGCTCTCATTGTCACACCGCTTCGCGACCGGGCCCGGACCCGGCAGCGCGAATTAGCCCTGGCGGGCCTTGAAGCGGCGGTTGGTCTTGTTGATGACGTAGGTGCGGCCGCGACGACGGATCACGCGGTTGTCCCGGTGGCGGTCCTTGAGCGACTTCAGCGAATTGCGGATCTTCATGGGCTTTTGGCCTTCAACTGGCAAATTGGTCGGTAAATTCGAAGCGCAGCCCCTATGGGGAGGTCCGGTGAAAGTCAAGGGCGTGCGACCCCCTCCGCCACCGTTCAGCAACCATGCAGCGACAAGGCGCATCAAGCGTTGTGATGGAATTCCTCCTCCGGCGCCGTGTGTCGGATGAGCCAAGCTGTCCGATCGGAGAGATCACCATGTCCAAGCATTTTCTGACCGCCAGAGCCCCGATCATTCTGGCGCTGCTGCCGCTGGCCGCGTGCACGACGGCAACCGCCCCTGTCGAAGTCACCCGATTCCATGTCGGCGACCCCACGCATAGCGGCACCATCGCCGTCGAGGAGATGATGGGCAATCCCGACGTCGGCCTGGAATTCGCGACCTACGCCAACGCCGTGACCGGCGAACTGCAGCGCGTGGGCTTCCGTCCGGCAGGCGCTGACAGCGCCTATGTCGCGCGGATTGGTTTTCGCCGCAGCTTTCGCCCCACCGGCACCGCGCGGGACGGCAGGCCGGTGAGCGTGGGCGTAGGCGGCGGCGTCGGCAGCGGCGGCTATTCCGGTCTTGGCGTCGGCATCGGCATCAACCTGTCGGGAAGGCCCAAGGATATCGTGACCACCGAGCTTGCGGTGCAGATCAGGCGGCGGGGCGATGCCACCGCGATCTGGGAGGGCCGTGCGATGAGCGAAGCGAAGGAAGGCTCGCCCGCGTCGCAGCCCGGCGCTGCCGCCACGCGCCTCGCGGCCGCATTGCTACAGGGCTATCCGGGTGAATCGGGCCGCTCTATAAGGGTCAAATGACCATCAGCATTTCCAGCGCCTTCGACAGCGGCAACATCCATGTGGTTTCGATCGGCGATGTCGGGGAAGGGCCTGTAACGGCGGACCTGGAAATCCAGCGCGACCATGGCAGCGACTTTCTCCAATGGTTCCATTTCCGCCTTTCGGGCGCCGCCGGCCGGGCAGTGGAACTGCGCATCCTCAACTGCGGCGCGTCGGCCTATCCTGACGGCTGGCCAGGATACAAGGCGCGAGTGAGCGAGGATCGCGAGACCTGGCGCATGGCCGATACCGATTATGCCGACGGGGTCCTCACCATTCGCCTGACGCCGGATGCCGATGCGGTCTGGCTCGCTTATTTCGCGCCCTATTCGATGGAGCGACACCATAACCTCGTCGCCTGGACAGCCTGTCAGCCCGGCGTGACGTTGCGGGAGCTGGGCAAGACGCTCGACGGTCAGCCACTCGACCTGCTGACCATCGGCGACGGGCCCAGATCCGTCTGGCTCTACGCGCGACAGCATCCCGGCGAAAGCATGGCGGAATGGTGGATGGAAGGCGCACTGGAACGCCTGTGCGATCCTGAGGATGCCGTCGCGCGCCTGCTGCGGCGCGAGGCGACCTTCCATATCGTGCCGAACATGAACCCGGACGGCAGCCGGCGCGGGCATCTGCGCACCAATGCGATCGGCGTGAACCTCAATCGCGAATGGCACGAACCGTCGATGGAGCGGAGCCCCGAGGTCTTTCTCACCCGCGCGGCGATGGACGAGACCGGGGTCGACTTCGCGATGGACGTGCATGGGGACGAGGCGATCCCGGCAGTATTCCTAGCCGGCTTCGAGGGTATTCCGTCCATCACGGCACGCCAGCTTGCCCTCTACCATCGCTTTCGCGACACGCTCTCCATTCGTACGCCCGATTTCCAGACCCGGCGAGGCTACCCGGTCGCGGGCGACGGCAGGGCCAATCTTTCCATGTCCACCAACCAGATCGCCGAGCGTTTCGGTGCGATCGCCATGACGCTGGAAATGCCGTTCAAGGATAATGACGATCTGCCCGATCCAGAATTCGGCTGGTCCCCCGCCCGTTCGATGCAGCTGGCCAGGGACTGCCTTGCCGTTCTGGCGGAGATGATCGGGGACGTTTAGAGCCGCGTGCGTTTCTCATAACCCGGAGGATCGGTTCAATTTGTCCCGCCCCTACCGGCGAGGATGCTTTCGATCACGTCGATATCATCCGGCTTGTCGGCATCGATGCAGGCTTCGGGCTGATCCATCGCCACCAGCCGCGCGTCCAGTCCGAAGCGCCGCCCGATCCGCGCGATCCCCTCTCGCAAGGTCAGCACCCGCAACAGCGCCCCCGCCAATGCCACGGGCCCAAAGGCGGCCAATATCTTCCACCCCTTCTTGCGGTCCTGCTCCACCTGCTGCCACAGCGCGATCACTGGACGCGCCTTCGCGCTGCCAAGCCAGAACAGGTTGGCACCCGACCACCAGCCGTCGCGAAACTTGAGCCACGTCCGACGGGATTGCGGGTAGCGCGCCAGCAAAGTCCCCCGTTCGACCAGCGCGACCGCAAGGTCCGCACCCTGCGCGTCGTCCACGAACTGGTCGATCATCGCGGCGTCCAGCAGCACATGGTCCGCCGTCGTCACCAGTAGCGGCCAGTCCGCGTCGTCCACCATCGCCAGCAGCGACGCCGCGATCCCCGACCCGCTGCGTATGAACGTCACGCGCGGATCGGCGGCCAGCCAGGCCGTGGCGGAATCGGCGGCATAGGGCGTAAGCTCCTGCGCCAGCACGATCAGCCGTCCAATCGCAGGGTGCGCAAGCAGCGTCCGCGCAGGCCGGTTAATCATCGGATCGCCCGCCACGGATACCAAAGGCTTCACGGCGACACCGGCGGCGCGCGCAAGCGGATCGCCACCGGGGCGCGAGCCCGCCAGCAGGATGGCGGTGATGGGCAAGGGGGAAGGCATGTCGCGGGGTTAGCCGACCCCTCGGTCGTCCGAAAGCGGCTTATTTCGCCCTGGCCGTGGGCGCGGCGGGCATGACCTGCGCCGTTTCCACATGCTGACCGATCCGCAGCGCCTTCATCTGCGCGAGCCGCGCGCGGAAGGCGATGAGGTCACGGCCTGCGAGTTGTGCCGTGGTCGTGAACTTCACCGACAGCGGGTTGATGGTCTGGCCGTTGCGATACAGCTCGTAATGGAGATGGGGTCCGGTCGACAGGCCCGTCGATCCGACATAGCCGATCACCTGGCCCCGCCGTACGCGTTGCCCCGCCGACGTGGCGATACGGCTCATATGTGCATAGCCTGTGGCTAGTCCACCGCCATGCTGGATCCGTACATAATTGCCATGCCCGCCATGACGCCCCGCATAGCCGACGACACCGTCGGTCGCGGCATAGATGGGTGAACCATAGGCGGCGGCGAAA
>JBEVME010000140.1:0-12962 GCA_040508785.1 Sphingobium sp. | reverse complement strand
ATCGACTGGCCCCCGCCCCCTATCGCCCGGGGGCGGGGGCCCGCGGCCGCGGGGCAGGGCGCGCCCGACGACCCCTCGCTCGCCGGTGAAGACGTCGGGGCGGAAACCAGTATCGTGCAGACCGGCGACGTGACGGAAGCGCGGCGCTACCGTGTGCAGCTGGAAGGTCTCGGCGCGATCGCGGACCCTGTCTTCCTGAGCCGCTTCGAGCAGCTTTCGACGCTTCACCAGGGCAGGGACAAGAGCGCCAATCTGGCACAGATAGACAGGCGCATGACCGAAGATCGCGAACTGATCGACCGGCTGATGCGCACCAGGGGCTATTATGCCGCACGCATTCGCGGCACGATCGTTCCGCCCGTCGCTGGCGGCGACCGGCTGACCGTGCGGCTCGATGTCGTGCCGGGGACGCGCTACCTCCTGTCGTCAGTGGAAATAGCCGGCCTGGAGACGGCGGGAGACCGCGCGCCGGCCCTACGCTCATCCTTTGGCGTAGAGGCGGGCGATCCCGTCGATTCGGACGCGATACTCAAGGGCAGGGACGCGCTGGCATCGGCGCTGATGGAAGGCGGTTTTCCCTTCGCGAGCGTCGAAGAACCCGAGGTCCGCATCGACCATGACAGCCGCAAGGGCGATCTCGACATCATAGTGGCCCCCGGGGCCTATCGCACCTTCGGGGTCATCCGCCTGAACGACGATCAGCTGTTCGACGCAAGCCATCTCCAGGACATTGCCCGATTCAAGCCGGGCGATCGCTATATGGCGTCCGACGTCGAGGATCTGCGCCGGGCGATCGTCGCCACGGGGCTGGTCTCATCGGTGGCGCTGACGCCGAAGGATGCTGGCGACGGCGAGCATGTCGACCTGACGGTCGAGGTCAGGCCGGCGCCGCTTCGCACGATCGCCGGCGAACTCGGCTATGGCACGGGCGAGGGGTATCGCGCCGAAATCAGCTGGCAGCATCGCAACCTTTTTCCGCCCGAAGGTGGCCTCACCGTGCGGGGCGTCTACGGCACCCAGGAGCAGAGCGGGTCCGCGACGTTTCGGCGCAACAATTTCCGTCGGCGCGACCATGTGCTGACGGGGCTTTTGTCACTGAGCAACGTGAAGCGCGACGCCTATGATGCGCGCACCATTCTCTTGTCCGCCTCGCTGGAGCGGCAGACCAATATCCTGTTCCGCAAGAAATGGGTGTGGCGCGTCGGCGGAGAGCTGGTGGCCTCGGACGAATCGGATGCGTTCAGTGCCGGCGGGCGGCGGACGTTCCTGATAGGCGCCATACCCTTGACGCTGACCTATGACGGCAGCGACGACCTGCTTGATCCGACCCGCGGCTTTCGCCTGGGCGGGCGCCTCAGTCCGGAACTTTCCTTTCAGAATGGCGCCTTTGGCTACAGCCGCGTGCAGGTGGACGGCAGCATCTATGTCCCTGCGACGGAGCGTGTCGTCATCGCTTCGCGGGCGCGCTTCGGGACGATCCTGGGATCGACCGTAAACCGCATCGCCCCAAGTCGTCGTTTCTACGCCGGTGGAGGCGCATCCGTACGCGGCTATGGCTATCAGGCGATCGGCCCGCGCGATGGCAATAACGACCCGATCGGCGGCAAGAGCCTGGCGGAATTTTCGATCGAGGCGCGGGTACGCGTCGGCAATTTCGGCTTCGTGCCCTTCATTGACGCCGGCAATATCTCGACCAGTTTCCTGCCGCGATTTCGCGACCTGCGCATCGGCGCCGGCATCGGCGTGCGCTATCACAGCAATTTCGGCCCCATTCGCGTCGATGTCGGCACACCGCTCAATCCACAGGCGGGCGACCCGCGCGTCGCGGTCTACGTCTCGCTGGGGCAGGCCTTCTGATGGCGGAACGCCTGCCGTCGCGCCGCGCCTGGGACGGGCGCTGGCAGCGCTGGCTGCTGGCCGGCGTCGTCAGCCTGGTGCTGATCCTGGCGAGTGCGGTCGCGTGGCTCGATACCGAGGGCGGGCATCGCTTCCTGGTCTCCCGCCTGGAACGGGTCCAGCCGGCATCGGGCCTGCGCATTCATGTCGACCGGATCGACGGCAGCATCTATCGCAAGGCGGTGTTGCGCGGGCTGACCCTGTCAGATCCGCGCGGCCGCTTCTTCGACGCGCCCGAAGCCCAGCTCGACTGGTGGCCCTTCGCCTGGGTCTCCAACCGGCTGGATATCGACCGCCTGTCGGTGCCGGTGGCTAGGCTGCATCGTCTGCCGAAGCTCAATCCGAGCCAGCGGGCGGGGCCGATCCTGCCGGGCTTCGACATCAGGATGATGCAGTTTTCGGTTGGCCGGCTGGATATCGCACCAGCCGTCGCCGGCAGGGCGCAGCGGGCGACCATATCCGGCGACGCGGATATTCGCGGCGGCCGCGCGATCATCGACCTTTCGGCCAAGGTGCTCGACGGCGAGGATGCGCTGCTCGTCGCACTGGACAGCCGGCCGGACGATGACCGCTTCGATCTGGAGGTCACGCTGAACGCTCCGCAGGGCGGGGTGCTGGCTGCCATGGCTGGGATCAGGCAGGACGGCAACCTCAGGATTGCGGGCAAAGGCAGCTGGACCCGCTGGGATGGCCGGCTGGCGGCTACCCTGGACGGCAAGCCGGCGGCGGGGCTGGTGCTGGCCGTGCGTAGCGGCGCCTATTCGGCGAACGGTACCATCGAGCAGGCGGCGCTCGGCAGATCGGCGCTTGTCGGCCGGCTCGCAGCGCCCCGCGTTTCCGTCCGCGCCAGCGGGACGTTGAAGGACCGGGTGATAGACGGCAAGCTGGCCGTCCGGTCCGCTGCGATCGACCTGACCGCCGACGGCGCGATAGATCTTGGCTCCAACGCGCTGGACAATCTGTTGGTAGAGCTGAAGCTGGCGCGACCGGGCGCGCTCCTGCGCACCATGGGTGGACGCGATATCGCGCTGAAGGCGCGGCTGGATGGCTCCCTCGACAGGATCGCCTACGAATATCTGCTGACGGCGCGGCAGCTGTCATTCGACAAGACCGTCATCAGCGACGTGCGGGCCGATGGCAAGGGCCGGGCTGGCACTGGTCCGGCGCTGATCCCGCTGCACCTGCGTGCGCGCCGGCTGGACGGCCAGGGCGATCTGGTCGAGGGCATCGTCCGCAATTTCGCGCTCGACGGCGTGTTGCAGCTCAAGGATCAGACGATCACCAGCAGTCCGATGCCGGTACGGTCGGACAAGCTGCGCGGCAAGCTGGTGATGCTCCTGGACCTGCGCACCGGCCGCTATGATGTCGGACTGGACGGACGGATTGACGGCCTCGCGATCAGGGGCCTTGGCATCGTCGATATCGTGTCCCGGGTGCGCGCAGTTCCCGGTGCCAACCGCAGCTTCGGTCTCTCCGGCGAGGCGAGCGCAAGAATGCGGCGCCTGGACAACGGGTTCCTGCGCGGCCTGGGCGGCGGCCTGCCGATCCTGCGAACCTCTCTGGCGCTGCGGCCCGACGGCCAGTTGGGGCTCAACCGCTTGCGGCTTGAAGCGCCCCTGCTGACCCTCGCGGCAGACGGCTATCGCCGCCGCGACGGCAGCTTCCATTTCGAGGGGAGCGGGCGTCACGGCGTCTACGGCCCGCTGCGCCTGACACTGGATGGGCGGATCGAGCGGCCGGCTGTCGACCTGCTGCTCGACAGGCCGCTCGACGCGCTGGGCATCACAGCGATGCGCCTGAAGCTGACGCCCGATGCCGCTGGCTACGCATTTGTCGCAAATGGCGGATCGACGCTGGGTGCCTTTGCCGGCACCGGTGCCATCCTGCTGCCGCCCGGCGGGCAGGCCGTCATTCGGGTGGCACGGCTGGAAGCCGCCGGCGTGATGGCCAATGGAGACATCAGACCTGTCGCCGGCGGGCTGGCCGGGACGCTGGCGCTCGTCGGGCCGGTCAAGGGTACGCTCGGCTTCGCGCCCGTCGATGGCATACAGCAGCTCAAGCTCGATCTGGACGCCGTCAATGCTCGCTTCGAAGGGCCGACGCCAATCGCGGTACGGCGCGGCTCGGTCGATGCGACGATCCTGCTCGATCCGAATGGTACGACCGTCAACGCGACGGGACAGGCGCGGGGACTGCAAGTGGGCGGCATTTCATTCGGTCGGCTGGCGGCCCGTGCCGAATTGATCGATGGCCGCGGACTGGTGCGCGGCAGTTTGTCGGGCCAGCGTGGCCGCGCCTTCGATCTCCAGGGTGAGGCGCAAGTGGAGCCGGACCGCATCCGCCTGTCCGTGCGGGGCACAGTGGACGAGCGGCAGGTCCGCCTGCAACGTTCCGCGCTGCTGTTGCGCGTCGGGGGCGGCTGGCGGCTCGCCCCGGCGACGGTCGCCTATGGCGGCGGCTCGCTCCAGTTGGCAGGGCAATGGGGCGACGGGCAGACCCGTTTCCAGGCGCGGCTGCAGAAATTGCCGCTAGCCCTGCTCGACATCTTGCGCGAGGACCTGGGCTTCGGCGGCGTGGCGACCGGTTCCATCGACCTGGCTCAGATGGGCAGTGATGTCCCCACCGGAAGGGCCGAGCTGCGCGTTCGCGGCCTGACGCGATCCGGCCTGTCGCTCAGCGCGCGGCCGGTCGACATGGGCCTGAATGCGGTACTGAGCCGCGATCGGCTCGCCGCGCGCCTGTTGCTGGCCTCGGACGGACGAACGATCGGGCGCGGGCAGGCGCTGGTATCGCCGCTCGGCAATGAGGGCTCGCTGGTCGCACGCCTGAATGCCGCGCCTTTCGTCGCTCAATTCCGTTATGGCGGCACGGCCGAGACGCTGTGGCGCATGACCGGCGTGGAGATCATCGACATAGCCGGGCCGGTCACCATCTCCGCCGACGCGCGCGGTACGGTGGGCGATCCGCGCATCGCAGGGACGCTCACGGCCGACAATGCCACGATCAGCAGCGCGGTTACGGGTATGCGCCTCCGCGAGGTGAAGGCGGTCGGACGGTTCGGCGGGCCGCAGCTGGTCATCAGCAGTCTTAGCGCCAGGGCCCGCAACGGTGGCAGCGTGTCGGGCGGGGGCAGCTTCACCTTCGGCGGCATACGCGGCGTCGCGATGGACCTGGCGTTCAAGGCCGACAATGCCGCCCTGCTGGAGCGTGACGATATCGCGGCTACGGTCACTGGGCCCCTGACGCTCAAGTCCGACGGGACAGGCGGGCAAATCGCCGGCGATCTGCAGCTCAACCGCAGCCGCTTCACGCTCGGTCGCGCCTCCGCTGCGGCGCAGCTGCCCGAATTGAAGGTCGTGGAGGTCAACCGCGCGGGCGAAGAGGTGGAAGCGCCGCGTGCCGCCGTTCCCTGGACGCTGGCCATCAAAGCGCGGGCGCGCAACCGGCTGACGGTGACTGGCCTTGGCCTCGACAGCGAATGGCGCGCGGACCTCGATATCGGCGGCACGGTGACCAGCCCGGCCATTGCCGGCACGGCCGAGCTGGTGAAGGGCGGCTATGAATTTGCCGGCCGTCGCTTCGACCTGCGCGAAGGGAAGATCCAGTTCGACGGGCGCACCCCGGTCAATCCGACGCTCGATATCCAGGCCGAGGCCGACGTTGCAGATCTGACCGCGACGATCCAGGTGGCGGGCACCGGGTTGCGCCCCCAAATCACCTTCGCCAGCGTTCCGGCCCTCCCGGAGGACGAACTGCTGTCCCGCATCCTCTTCGGAACCTCGATCACCAACCTGTCCGCGCCCGAAGCGCTGCAGCTCGCCTCCGCCGTCGGCTCGTTGCAGGGCGGTGGTGGCCTGGACCCGATCAACGCGGTCCGCAAGGCCGCCGGTCTCGACCGCCTGCGGATCATCGCCGCAGACCCGACCCAGGGTCAGCAGACGTCGATCGCCGCCGGGAAATATCTGACGCGCAAGACCTATGTGGAGCTGATTACCGACGGTCAGGGCTATTCGGCAACGCGGATAGAATATCAGGTCACCCGCTGGCTGTCCCTGCTCGGCGCCATTTCCACGCTGGGGCGCGAGAGCGCCAATATCCGGGTGTCGAAAGATTACTGACAAGCCCGGCCTGGCGATCACGGCTCATCGTCGAAATTGCACTTGGGCGCGATGAACGGAGCCAAAATGTTGCGATTTTGGCACATAATCAACCGTTTATCTGAGGTTCATGAAACTCTTTGGCACGTCTGGACGTCACCGCACCGCCTCCCGAGGGGGGCTTTGACAACGGAGTATCCAATGAAGAAGATCATGGTCGCAACCATCCTGCTCTCCGGCGCGGTCACCGCGCCTGCCCTTGCACAGGATGAACAAGCGACATTCACCGGCCCACGGGTCGAGGCGATCCTGGGCTATGACCATACCGGTGCCGGCAGTTCGGTCGATAACGACAATGACGATGACGATCAGAAGATCGACGGCCTGCTTTATGGCGTCGGCGCGGGATACGACATGGCAATCGGCGGTGCGGTTATCGGCGTCGAAGGCGAATTCACCGATTCCACGGCGAAGAGCAGCCGCCGGACTTTCACCGACGATTTCGGCTATGGCCGGGTCGATCAGGGCCGCGACCTCTATGTCGGTGCACGGGCAGGCATTCTCGCCAGCCCCAACACGCTCGTCTATGTGAAGGGCGGCTATACCAATACGAAGCTCAACGTCCTCGCCGGCGACACCGACGAGACCACCGACACGGCGTTCAAGCTGGATGGCTGGCGCGTGGGTGCGGGCGTGGAGCGCGCCATCAGCGAAAAGACCTTTGCCAAGGTCGAATATCGCTATTCGAAATATGAGGATGCGAAGATCGCCTTTGCCGACGGTTCGACCAGCAGCGACTTCGGCATCGATACGGATCGACACCAGGTCGTCGCCAGCGTCGGTATGCGCTTCTGAGGATCAGATCCCCTCCCGCCCGCGGGAGGGGATCCGCTAGAGCGTCGCCTCTATTTCACGCGCCGCCATGTCGGGGTCTATCGCGAGGCTGATCGGGCGGCCGACCACAAGGATCGACGCACCCCGGTCAAGCGCCTCGCGCGGCGTGACGGCGCGCTTCTGGTCGGCCTTGGCGCCGCCGCTGGGACGCACACCGGGGACGATGAAGAAGCCATCTTGCCATGCCTTTTTGGCAGCGGCCACCTCTTCCCCCGAACAGACGATGCCGTCCAGTCCCGCGCTCTGCGCCAGGTCGGCCAGTCGGGCGACCTGATCGGCGGCCTTTCCACCCACGCCCACATCCAGCAGGTCGCCATCGTCAAGGCTGGTCAGCACGGTGACCGCCACCACCTTGGTGCGCACGCCGGCGGCAGCCTTGGCATCCTCCAACATCGCGCGCCCGCCTGACGCATGGACAGTCAGGATCGCCGGCTCCAGGACATGGAGCGCCTGGACCGCCTTGGCCACCGTGTTGGGGATGTCGTGCAGCTTGAGGTCGAGGAAGATGGGCAGGCCCAACTTCATCATCTCGTAAACGCCATGATGTCCATTGGCGCAAAAGAATTCGAGGCCGAGCTTCAACCCGCCGACATGGCGCCGGACCTGCCCGGCAAGGGTCAGTGCCTTTGTCAGATCGGGCGTGTCGATGGCGACGTAGATGGGGCTGCTCATGCTGGTCCTGTGATGCTCGGGGCGGGGCTAGGGGCGGGCGTTTCTTCGGCGATCGGTGTGGCGGGGACGGCAGGCGCGGCGGTGGTCGCGGCCGCCACCAGCGCCCGTTCCGTGCTTTCCAGCCGCCGCTTCAGCCGCCAGCGCGTGGCGCGCGCGACGATCCAGAAGGGCAGGGCGCCGAGCAGGAAGGATATCAGCATCGGAAACCAGATGCGCGTTTCCCACACGATGTCGCCCCAGATCTTGATCGTCATCGGGCGGTTGTTCGCCTTGCAGAACAGGGCGATGGCGACGGCCAATATGACCCAGAAGGCAGTCCGCAGAAATTGCATTGGGTTCCCCTGGCTGCTGCGCTCGGTCGAAGCTTAGGCGATTTTTGCTGGGGGCGGAAGCACCTTGGCCAATGCGGAACAAGCGGCCCCGGCCGCGCATTCTGGATGCGCAACAGGGAGCATGATGATGGCCGCGCGCGCATATTGGCAGGGACAGATCAGGCTGGCGCTGGTATCCATCCCGGTGGAGATCTACGCCGCTACCAAATCCGGCGCCCAGATCGCCTTTCATCAGATCCACGAGCCGAGCGGCAAGCGTGTACGCTACGAAAAGACGGTGCCGGGCCTGGGGCCGATCAAGCCCGAGGATATCGTCAAGGGCTTCGAGCTGGACAAGGGCGACTATGTGCTGCTCCAGCCCGAAGAGATCGACGCGGTGAAGCTGGAGAGCAAGAAGACGCTGGAACTGACGCAGTTCGTCGATGCCAGCGAGATCGACGTTCTTTATTATGAGCGGCCCTATTATGTCGTCCCGGCCGACGATCTGGCCGAAGAGGCGTTCATCGTCCTGCGTGAGGCGCTGCGCCGTACGAAAAAGGTGGGCCTCGGCCAGCTCGCGATGCGCGGACGCGAATATATCGTGTCTTTAAAGCCCTGCGGCCGGGGCATGGTGCTTGAGACCCTGCGCTATGCGGACGAGGTGAACCGCGCGCAGGGCTATTTCCGCGACATAGCGGACAGCGCGCCGGACGACGACCTGCTCGACCTGGCCGAGACGCTGATCGACAAGAAGACTGCCCCATTCAAACCGGGCGAGTTCCACGACCGTTATGTCGATGCGCTGGAGCGGCTGATCGAGAAGAAGAAAAAGGCCAAGGGTCGCCGGATCATCGAGGATGGCGGCGAGGCGTCTCAGCCGCGCGGCGGCAACGTCATCGACCTTATGGCCGCGCTCAAGAAATCGGTTGGATCGGGCGGCATGGCCGCCAAAGCTCCGGCAAAGAAGGCCCCTCCGAAAAAGGCTCCGGCCAAATCATCGGCTCGCAAACGGGCCTGAGCCGTGGCCGAAGCAGACCCGCTCAGCGAATATAACCGCAAGCGCGATTTCACGCGTACCGCCGAGCCTGCCGGCAAGCGCGGCCGGGCAGCAGGCAACAGCTTCATCGTGCAGAAGCATGACGCCACGCGGCTGCACTATGACTTTCGGCTTGAAGTCGACGGCGTCCTCAAAAGCTGGGCGGTTACGCGCGGCCCAAGCCTGGACCCCGGCGACAAACGTCTCGCGGTGCGGACGGAGGATCATCCCCTGTCCTATGCGCGCTTCGAAGGCGCGATTCCCAAAGGGGAATATGGCGGCGGTACGGTCATGCTATGGGACGAGGGCACATGGGAGCCGGTACCGGGCAAGAGTGCCAAGGACCTGGAGAAAGGGCATCTCCATTTCACGCTGCATGGGCAGCGTATGAAGGGCGAGTGGCTGCTCATCCGCTTAAAGCCCCGGCCCGGTGAAAAGCGCGGTCGGGAAAACTGGCTGCTCCGCAAGATCGACGACGCCCATGCCGGCAGCGCCGACGATCTGGTGGGCCGCGAGCTCACGAGCGTGAAGACCGGGCGCACTATGAGCGAGATCGAGGCGAATGCACCCGAGACTTCCCTCAAGGGGAAGAGGGGCAAGGCGTTCGACCGGGCGATGGCTTCTGCCGACGCGGCCACCTCCTCTGTGTCCTCCCCAGCCAAAGCCTCCCCCATTTCTTCGAATGGGAAGAGCGTTCGGACAGGCTCTGGGCGCAGGGGCGCAGCGAAGCTCCCGGCCTTCCGCCCACCACAGCTTGCAACCCTCGTCGATGCGGTCCCCGCCGGGAACGGATGGATGCACGAGATCAAATATGACGGCTATCGCTGTCTGATCGCGGTCGCCGGGAGCAAGGTGAAGGTTCATACCCGCACCGGCCTCGACTGGACCGATCGCTTCGCGCCCATTCCCGCAGAGCTGGCCGGCATGGCCCTGCCCCCCGCGCTGATCGACGGCGAGATCGTAGCCTTAGATGCGGATGGCAACCCGGACTTTTCGACCCTGCAACAGACGTTGAAGGAGGAAGGGCGGGGCGCGCTCCACCTGTTCGCCTTCGACCTGATCGAACTGGCAGGCGAAGATCTCGCCGCGTTGTCCAATATCGAGCGCAAGGAAAAGCTCGCCGCCTTGCTGGGCGACGGCGCCCCCCATGTGCATGTCGCCGACCATGTGATGGGAGCCGGCGAAAAGCTGTTTTCCGCCATGTGCGGCGCCGGGCAGGAGGGCATCATCTCCAAGCGCGCCGACGCGCCCTATCGCGGAGCGCGATCGAAAAGCTGGCTCAAGGTCAAATGTACCCGTCGCCAGGAATTCATCGTCGTCGGCTGGACGCCCAGCTCCGCCAGCGGCCGTTCCATCCGCAATCTGCTGCTGGCCCAGCATGAGGAGGGCAAGCTCGTCTATGCGGGCAAGGTCGGTACGGGCTTCAATGCGGCCAACAGCGGAGGGCTGGTGAGGGCCCTCAAGGCGCGGGTACGCAAGAGCGGTGCGCTCGAGGTGCCCCGGCCGGAGGCGCGCGGCGCCCAATGGGTAACGCCCGATCTGGTGGCGGAGGTCGCCTTTGCCGAATTCACTGCCGACAATGTCGTCCGACACGCGAGTTTCCTCGGCCTGCGCGAGGACAAGGCGGCCGGGCAGGTCAGCCGGGAGAGGCCCGTGCCAACGCCCACAATCGAGAGCGATGTGACCGTCAGCAACCGCGATCGCCTGATCTTTCCCGAATCGCATGTGACCAAGGGTCAACTGGCGGACTATTATGCCGCCGTTGGCGCCATCATGCTGCCCTGGATCGCCCACCGCCCGGTCAGTCTGGTGCGCTGCCCGCAAGGCCGCGCGAAGAAATGCTTTTTCCAGAAGCATGACAGCGGCAGCTTCGGCGACCATGTCCATCATGTCCCGATCCGCGAGAAGGACGGGCATATGGAGGATTATCTCTACGTCGACGACAGCGATGGCCTTGTGGCGTGCGTGCAGATGGGAACGATCGAGTTTCACGGCTGGGGATCGCTGGTCGCCGACGTGGAAAAGCCCGATCGCCTCGTCTTCGACCTTGACCCGGACGAAGGTCTCGACTTCGCCGACGTGAAGAAGGCGGCCGAGCATATTCATCAGACGCTGCAGGATATCGGGCTGGTCAGTTTCGCGATGCTTTCAGGCGGGAAGGGTGTCCATGTCGTCGTGCCGCTGACGCCTCAGGCCGAATGGCCGCAGGTCAAGGACTTCGCTGACCGCTTTTCGCGGGCGCTCGCCGCAGCCGAGCCTGATCGCTTCGTCGCGACGATGAGCAAAGCCAAGCGCAAAGGCCGCATCTTCATCGACTGGCTGCGCAACCAGCGCGGCGCGACAGCCGTGCTGCCCTATGTGGTGCGCGCCCGGGAACATGCGCCGGTGGCCGTGCCGGTGACGTGGGGCGAACTGGACGATATCGACCGCGCTGACGCCTTCACCATAGCCGATCGCGACCTGCTGCTTGAGCGCGCCTCGTCCCGTGCGCTGCGGGGCTGGGGAGAAGCACGCCAGTTGCTGCCCCAGGACATATGACGACGCTTGTGTCTTTTCGAGCCCGGCCGATTGCGGCATAGCGGGCCCATGACCATGACCACGCCAAACGAAGCGGCCGCCGGCCAAGCCGATGCCGAGCCCGGAGCATCTCCTGAAGAAACGCCGGAACCGGGGTCTGCGGCACGCAAGTCCGTGAGCCGATCGGTGTGGAAGGGCACCGCAGTCGGAATCGGTTCAGCGGCGCTGGTGGCCGCGTTGCTCTATGCGGGCCGCAACAAGCGCTGACCCGATCATGTGAAGCGCACATACGCTTCGGGGCGACGTGGCCTTCGCTCCACGCCGCCCCTGTGCGACCCTTCAAGGGCCTTTATTCCCATCCTTCGTGACGGGGGGAATGATCGTCAGCCCGCGCCGCCGCTCAGATAGCTTATGAGCTCGGGCTTGCTGACCGCGACATTCTTGTCGGCATCGGCCGTGGTGAACGCGCCGCTAGCCCATGCCATAACCTGGTCCTGCGGCACCGCCTTGCCGGTAGCCTTCATTTCCTGATCCTTCAGCGCAACCATCCAGCGAGAGAATTCCGACTGATCGAGCTGACCGTCGCTGTTGGCGTCATAGGCCGGAAATTCGGTGTTCACGATCGACGCCACTGCGTCATTCGCATTCGCAGGCGCTGCCGGCTTCGCCGCTTCTGGCGCGGGAGCTGGCTCGGCCGACGTGCCGGGCAGAGGATTGGCCGGCGAGGGGTCATTGGCGGGGGGCTGGCCCAGCGCATCCTGGGCGAGGGCCGGAGAAGCTATGAATAGGGCGGAGGTTAATAACAGGGTGCGGATCATATGATACTCCTTGATCTTGGTTTTCGTAAATCTGGCATTCAGAAAACTGACGCTCATCATTGATTGACTGATATAATCGTCAATAAAGGCTCAAGTTCCCGCAGACTTGATTGCCTGGTATTTCGTCTCGCATGATGTTCGGCTCGTCGCGCATCGCTTCCAACTTCACGACGAGTTGATGCGCGCGGACGGAGCCTGTCGACATTGCCCCGCCCGGCCTGGGCTGCTAGGCGCGCCGGCATCCGCGCAGACACTGGAACAGGATTCCCTTATGGTCCCCCGCTATTCCCGCCCCGCCATGACCGCGATCTGGGAGCCGGAAGCGCGCTTCAGAATCTGGTTCGAAATAGAGGCGCACGCCACCGAGAAGCTGGGAGAACTGGGCGTCGTGCCCCAATCAGCGGCCAAGGCGCTGTGGGCCTGGTGGGCGACCGAACCCAAGATCGACGTCGCGGCGATCGACGCGATCGAGGCAGTGACCAAGCATGATGTCATCGCATTCCTGACATGGGTGGCGGAGCAGGTGGGCGACGAAGCGCGCTTCATGCACCAGGGTATGACCAGTTCCGATGTGCTGGACACATGCCTTGCAGTGCAATTGGCGCGGGCCAGCGACCTGCTGATCGCGGATATCGATGCGCTGCTCGGGGTCATCAGGCGTCGCGCCTTCGAACATAAGCTCACTCCCACCATTGGCCGCAGCCACGGCATCCATGCCGAG
>JBEVME010000113.1:0-4418 GCA_040508785.1 Sphingobium sp. | reverse complement strand
GACAACGATCGTTTCCGGCTCGCGCAGCGCGGCCACACCGCCGAAATGGTCGGGATGGCTCTGGGTCAGGATGATCCGGCGCAGCGGCCCGGTGCGATGCGGCGCGAACAGCCCGCGCGTCCGCTCCGCCCCGCCGACCGTCCCCGCATTGACCAGCACGTCCCCGTCCGACGTCGTCACCAGATAGGCGTTGGACACGTCCTTCGCCATGAAGATGAAGTCGGTGATCGCCACCGCCTCGGTCTGGCCGACGCCCGCCAGCACCAGATCGGCGAGCGGCGGCGCGGCTTTGGCACTGGTCATGCCGGCATCCCCTCGTCGAAATCGATCATGACCTTGGCCGCATCGGCCTGCCCTGCGACGCCGAACCCCTCGATCACCCGGTCGAAGGGGAAACGATGGCTGATGAGCGGCCGCACCTTGTCGGCGAGGCGCGGCAGCGCGGCGAGCACCACCGGCAGTTCGTCGGGATAGCCGACCGAGGTCGCGATCGACATCTCGCTGATGAGCATCGCCTGCAAGTCCAGCGGCACCGGCGTGCGATAGGCGGCGATCACCATCAGCCGTGCCTTCGATCGTGCCATGGCGACGACCTGCGGCACGATGCCGGGACCGCCCGCCGCGTCGATATAGACCTGCGTGCCCACGGCAGGACGCCCCAGCACGTCGGTTCGGCCATGCAGTTCGGCGAGCCGCGCCTCGACATCTTCCCGGTCCGCCCGGATCGTCGCGCGCGCACCCAGCGCCGCCGCCCGCTCCAGCCGGCTGTCGTGCAGGTCGATCGCCACGACGTCCTTGACGCCACGCTCGGCGAGCCACAGCACCACGCCCAGCCCGATCGGGCCGCAGCCGAACACGACCACCTTCTCGTCCGGCGCCGGATCGGCGCGGTTGACGCCATGCAGCGCGACCGCCAGCGGCTCGGTCAGCGCGGCCAGATCATAGGGCAGGTCGTCAGGGATCGGCAGCAGGCTCGTGCCCAGCCGCGCCTCGCGCACCAGCAGTTCCTCGGTGAACGCGCCCTCCGGCCCGCCATTGCCGATCACCGCGCTCGTCCCCATCGGATTGATGATGACCCGCTGGCCAACCTGCACGCCCTCAACCCCTGCGCCCACAGCCGTCACCTCACCTGCCGCCTCATGGCCGAGCGGCATCGGCCCTTCGAAGGCGCGCTTCGTGCCGCCCTGCTTCACGAAGGTCAGGTCAGTGCCGCAAATGCCGCAGGCGGCGATCCGCACCAGCACGTCGCCGGGGCCAGCGACCGGCGCCGCGACCGGATCGAGCCGCACGTCGCCTTGCCCATGAACCTGGACGATCCGCATTGAATGCTCCTTACAATTTGATGAGATAGCCGCCGTCGATCACGATCGTGTCGCCGGTATGGAAGCGGGCGGCGTCGCTCGCCAGATAGGCGATGATGCCTTCGAAATCCTCGGGATAGCCCACGCGCGGGATGGGCGTGTTCGCGGCGAAATGCGCGTCTCTCGGACTTTCTTCGCGGTCGCGGCCCAACTCTGTCTTGATATAGCCGGGCGCGACGACATTGGCGCGGATGCCATATTTGCCCAGTTCCAGCGCCATGCCGCGCACCATGGCCGCGATCCCGCCCTTGGCTGCCGCATAATGTTCCATGCCCGGCACGCCCAGGAAAATGGACAGGCTGCCGCACGCGATCAGCGATCCGCCCGGATCGCCCGCCTGCGCCCGCTTCACCATCGACCGCGCGCCCTCGCGCAGCGTGTAGAAGGCGCCGTGCATGTTGATCGCGAGCAGCCGGTGATATTCCTCGCTCGTCAAATCCAGCACCGATGGGGCGGGATTGGAGATGCCGGCATTGGCGATGACGCAATCGACCCGGCCGAACGCATCTTCGGCCGCGGCGAAGCCCGCCACCACTTCCGCCTCGGACGCGACGTCGACCTGCCGCGTCTCCACCCGCACGCCGAACGCCTCCAGCTCGGCCTTGGCGGCCGCATTCTTCTCCGCCGAGCGCGCCCACAAGATAAGGTCGCCGCCTTGCCGGGCGATGCCGCGCGCAAAGCCCAGGCCAAGGCCGCTATTGCCGCCGGTGACCACCGTCACCTTCCCGGTCAGATCGAACAGGCCCCTCGCCATGCGGCATCCCCTTTATCGTTGCGCGCTGTCTTGCGCGGCGGACTGTTCCGCATGGGGCGGCGCCGGGGCAACCGTGGCGACTGTCGAAACCGGGCCGCCCTGACGATGGCGGGACGAAACCTGCGCGCATGAAAGCGGTGGAGCGAGCGGACCGGGGATGCTAGCATTGCCTGCCCCGACAGCCGGAACACCGGCGCCGGTCAGGAGAGCGGACGCATGACCCTTGCAGCATTCACGAAGACGATCGACGCGGAACTGCGCGCCTCGCTCGCGACGGTCCAGCTCGTGCGCTTCCATTGGGACGAGCCGGCCGACGGCATGGTGGACGAGGTCGACGACTATGTGCTCGACCTTTGCCTGACGCCACGCCCCCGCGATGCGCGCGCGCGCTTCTGCGACGATTGGCCGGCGACCCGGTTCGAACAATTGGGCGGCATTTTCCTTGTGCCCGCCGGTCATGCGCTGCACGCGCGATCCGAAGGCGGCGACCAGGCGTCGATCATCTGCCGGATGCGGTCGGACGCGATCGCGCGCTGGTTCGACGGCGGGCTCGACTGGAACGACCGGCGCCTCCAGGCCAGCCTCGACATCGCCAGCCCGCAGGTTCGCGGGCTGCTGCTCCGCCTCGCGCAGGAGGCCCGCCATCCCGGCCTCGCCAGCGACACGATGAGCGAACTGATCGCCGCGCAGCTCACCCTGGAACTGGCGCGCTATTGCGGCGACATCACCGACCTGCCGTCCAGCGGCGGCCTCGCGCCCTGGCGGCTGCGCCTGATCGACGACCGCCTGACCGAAGAGAGCGTACCCCCGACACTCGACGAACTGGCGACGCTCTGCGGCCTGTCGGTGCGCCAGCTGACGCGCGGGTTCCGCGCCAGCCGGGGTCTCTCCATCGGCACCCATATCGAACAGGTCCGCATCGGACAGGCGCGCCGCCTGCTCGGCGGGCCGGGCGGGATCAAGGGGATAGCGCACCAGCTGGGCTTCGCCTCGCCGTCCGGCTTCGCCTATGCCTTCCGGCGTGCGACGGGCGAAACCCCGCGCGAATTCCGGCAGCGGCTTTCACGGCACTGAGCGCAAGGGACGCTGCGGCCCGATCCCGATATTTTGGCCGGGGATCGTCGGCAAAAGGCTTTGCCAATCCCCGCCTGCGAGACCCAAAAGATCAGAATTACAAGGCGACAGGGAGGGGCGAAGGCGTGGGCCAGACATTCGTGGCGGACGAACTGATAGAGACGGCGTGCCGCACGACGGGGCTGGACAGGTTCGACGACGACTCCTTCCGCGAGGGCCTCGACGTCCTGACTCAGGACGCGAACCGGACGCCGCGCAGCGAAGATGCCTTCGCCCGCTTCCGCGCCGGCATCCTCAACTTCCTGTCAATCCGGCTCAAGGTAGCCGACTATCATCACAAAAATCCGGAGATCGCGACGCGGCCGATCGAGCGGCCCGTTTTCGTGTTCGGAATGCCGCGCACCGGCACGACGCTGACCAGCAACCTGCTCGCGTCCGATCCCGCCCGCCGCTCGATGCTGACATGGGAAATGAACGATCCGGTGCCGCCGCCCCGCGCCGGCCATCTCTATGACGACCCGCGCGCGCTCGCCCGGCTGGACGAGGAAGCCCGCGCCCGTGCGGCAGACCCCGCCGCCGGCCGCTTCTACCGCGCCTCGGCCATCTACCCGACCGAAGACGTGTTTCCGATGGCGAGCGACTTCAAGACCCTGTTCTGGGAATCGCACGGCCCGCTGCCCGCTTATGGCGAATGGCTGCTCGGCACCGACGTCACCTCCGCCTATGCCTATCACAAGCGCTTTCTCCAGCTGTTGCAGTCAGAAGCGCCGGGCGTCTGGAACCTCAAAATGCCCTCGCACGCGCTCTATCTGGAAACGCTGCTCGCCCTCTATCCCGATGCGCGACTGGTCTGGACCCATCGCGACCCCTTTACTGCGATCGGATCGCTGTGCAGCCTGATCGGACGCACCCATGTCGCCTTCCTTGGCCATACCGATTTCGACTGGATCGGCCGCAATTATCCCGCCCAGGCGGCGGAACATCTCAACCGCGCCATGGCGTCGCGCGACGCGATCGGGCAGGATCGCATCTACGACCTGCATTATGCCGACATGATCCGCGATCCGGTCGGGTCAATGCGGCGGCTTTACGACTGGTTGGGCGACGATTTCACACAGGAAGCGGAGGCAGGGATGCAGGATTGGCTGGCGGACAATCCGCAGGGAAAATTCGGCAAGCAAGAATATCAGCTCGCCCAATATGGCCTGACCAAGGAAGCGATCGAGCCG
>JBEVME010000124.1:0-21953 GCA_040508785.1 Sphingobium sp. | reverse complement strand
TGATAGAGACATCGGCTGCGATTCTGATCTATTAAGATGGCATTTCTTATATTTCTTCCCAGATTTGCACCAGCAGGGGTCATTGCGGCCTAGTTTCAATGGTAAACCCTCGTAATTTGAAGTGCCGAACGGTGATTACTTATCATATTATACAATTACCGATAAACCTCCCGCTGCTACCCCATCCGCACCATGACAATCACGATCCGCTCACCGTCAAGTCGGATCACCACACGATAGTCTCCGATCCCCAGCGCCAAGTGCCCGCATGATCGCCGGTCAGCGCGCTGCCCTGCAAGCTTACCGTCCAGCATCACGATCCGCTCAACCCATGTCGCGATGATCCGCCGGGTAACATCAAGCCCAGAGCCACCCTCTGGCGATCAGATATGCCGCACCGGGTTCATCGCCTTGTGCAACAAGCGCACGATCAAAATCCTCTCGCGTTTGACGCGGTAAAAGAGCCGATGCTCGCCAACCCGCAAGCTGCGCAAGCCCGCCGCCAAATCCGCCTGTGCCGCCCCGATCTCAGGATAGCTGAGCACGCACCGAAGCGCTTCCTCGATCCCATCGAGATACAGGATCGCTCGCGCCACCCCGAAATGGTCCATGCTATAGTCGCGAATATCGTCAAGATCGGCCTGCGCCCGCCGGCTCAGATCAAGCCGCATCCGCACTCCTCAGCTTCGCGCGCATCTCTTCCAGATAGTCGAACGGATCGCGATCGCTCACGCCCGATGCCAGCCCCTCGTCGATCGCCGCCTGCAACCGCGCGCGTTTCTCAGCATGATCCTGATCGCGCCGTATCAGGTCGCGCACATAGTCGCTGGTGCTGCTGTAGCGGCCTTCGGCCACGCGCGCCTCGGCCCAGCTTTTAAGGGCGTCGGGAAGAGAGATGTTCATCTGGGCCATGACAGGCTTATAGGATTTCGCGCTAAAACTGACAAGCTGGTGCAACCGTCCATGCCCGCCCGCCCGCCAAAGCCTCCTTCCAATGTAGGATTTCCTCTGCTCCATACTCATCGATGGAACAGCACCCAACGCCCGCCCCGCCGCCCGCGCACCCAGCGCAGGTCCCCGCCGACAGCGCTCGCTGGACGCCCACGAAGCAGCGGCTCTTCCTCAACGCGCTGGTCGAAACCGGCTGCGTCACGCGGGCGGCGCGCGCGGCGGGCATGTCGCGCTCCAGCGCGCGTCGCCTGCGCCGCCGCCTCGCGGGCACGCCCTTCGATTGCCATTGGCGGAGGCGCTGGCGCTCCACACCAACTATCTCGCCGATCCCTTCATGCGCGATCGGCGCGCCGCCCCGCCCGCTTCGCCCGCCGCGCGACGGGCGCGGTGCTGACGCGCGGGCGGCGCAGGACCGGCGCGTTGCTGTCCGGCGCGTCCGGCCCGCTGTCGCGAAACAGGCGCGCGCCTGTAACCCGCCTGTCGCGCCGCCGTGGCCTCGCCGGAGCATCATGGGCGCGAACCGGCCTAGGGGACCAACGACGGTGTGAACTTCGGGCGCCGGCGTCAGGCGAGCGCGCGACGAACGCGGCACAATGCGCCGGAAGGACCCGGCGGACAGGCTCCAGCGCCATCGGCAAGGCCCTCCCCCGTTGCGGTCCAACCGCATCCGAAATGATTCGCCAGCGCGCTGCACCCGGCATATCTCGCTCTTTCCTTACAGGGGGCGGGCCATGATGCTGGGACTTTCGCTGGCGCAATTCACCATAGTGCATGTCGCCATCAGCCTGATCGCGATCGCGGCGGGACTGCTGTTCTTCGGGGCACTGCTGGGCGGGCGATGGCTGGGCCGGACGAACGCGCTGTTCCTGCTCTTCACCATCCTCACCAGCGTCACCGGCTTTCTGTTCCCGCCCAAGCCGATCGGGCCGCCCTTCATCTTCGGAGTGGTGTCGTTGATCCTGCTCGCCGTGGCGCTCTATGCGCTGTCGGCCCGGCGCGGCCCGCGCGGCAGACGGCTCGCCTATCTGCTGCCGGCGCTCGCTGCCCAGTGGCTCAACATGGTGGTGCTGGTGGTACAGGCCTATCAGAAGGTTCCCGCGCTCAATGCGCTGGCGCCAACCGGCACCGAACCGGCGCTCCTCGCCACACAGGGCGTGGTGCTGCTGGCGGTCGTCTATACCGGGTGGCGCATCGTCGTCGGGAGCAGCCGGTAATGCCGGCGGGAGCGCCTGAATTTCCGGATTTAGCGGCCCGGCGCGGGCGGCGCGACGGCGCCCTGTTGCTGCATCATCTGCTGCATCCGCATGACATCGGCCTTCGACTTGAAATCCTGCAGCGTTACGTCGAACGCCAGCACGGAACCGCCGGGAATGGGGCCGGTATCGGCATCGCCGTAGCCGAGTGCCGGCGGGATCCACAGGCGGTACTTGCCGCCCTTCTTCATCTTCTGCAGGCCTTCGGAAAAGCCCGGGACGACACCGTCGATCGGCATCGCGGTCTGCTGACTTTCGTCGAACACCGTACCGTCGAGCAATGTGCCCTTATATCCGACCAGCGCGACGTCGGTCGCGGCCGGGGTCGGCCCGGTGCCGTCCTCCAGCACCTTATACTGCAGGCCCGATTCGGTCGTGATCACGCCGGGCGCCTTGGCATTGTGCGCCAGGAACGCCGAGGGCGAGGGTTCCACGCCATGCAGGCCCGCAAAGGCAAGACCGATCGCCGCCAGAATGACCAGCACAACGCCGATCCACAACCGCGTCAGAGACCCCTTGGCGATGGGGCGAAGGGGGACAGCCGTCGTGGACATGGGCGCGCGCCTCTGATTGCGAAAATCGGTTTGGACGATGCGGGGGCCGGTATTGGCCCCCGTGGCAGCCGCTTAACGGACGCCGTCGCGCTCGGCGCGCTTGCGGTCCAGTTTGCGGGCACGACGGATCGCCGCCGCCTTCTCGCGGGCACGCTTTTCCGAGGGCTTCTCGTAATGACGGCGCAGCTTCATCTCGCGATACACGCCTTCGCGCTGCAACTTCTTCTTGAGCGCGCGCAAGGCCTGGTCGACATTGTTGTCGCGAACGATGATTTGCATAAGCCGGTCAAACTCCAATCGAAAACGGGCGGGGCGCGGGGGAAACACTCTCCCCCGACGGGCCGACCGAATAGCAAAGCCAAAAGTCGTCGCAGATCACTCTGCGCCGTGCGTGGCGCGCACTACCAGCAGAAAACAAGGATTTCAACCCCGCGCAGAGTCACTGTGCGCAATCGGCCTGCCCCTCGGCCGCCATCTTGCGCATCGCCTCGGCCGACGCCTGTGCCAGCCAGGCCCGACGCTCGGCCTTGTCGGCATTTTCCTCGGCCAGCTTGCGCGCCGCCTGGGCCTCGTTGCGCTGATGCACGGCCATGCGCGCATAGGTGACTGCGGCGATCGACAGGCCGCTCAGTGCGATGATGAGGATGAAGGCGGCCGTCCCCAGCACCGCCCCGATTCGCCGCGCCCGCCGCCGATCGCGCCGATAAAGCGAATCGAAGCTGGTTCCGAGCAGGCCGGCGATCAGCTTGAGCTTGACGACATTGCGGTCGTTCTTCTGCAGATCGGGCGCCAGCGGCTCGAGCGGCCGCGCCCGGTCGAGTTCGCCCGCCTCGTCGAGCGCAAACAACAAGGGCTGCGGAAAGCACGGGCGCTCGGGATCGCCTGGCGATCCGGACGCGATGAGGGCGAAGACGGGCGCGGCCGGGTTGATCCGCTTGAAGGCGCGGATTTCCTTGTCCACCCAGATCGAACGGGCGGAGGATGGCGAACAGATGACGATCAGCGCGTTGGACCGGACAAGCGCGCCCTCCAGCTTGGGGCCAAGCTCGCTCGCCCCCGACAGTTCATCCTCGTCGCGGAAAACCGGCCGCAACCGGGCCGGGATGGTGCCGCGATCGCCCTGCGTGCCGACGAGCGCGCGCGGCACGCGATAATGTTCGATCGCCTTGTGCAGCCAGCGCGCGCACTCCATGTCGGCATGGCTGTAGCTGATGAAGGCTGCGTAGCGCTCCGGCTCGTTCCCGCCGACGATCGCGGTCAACTGCTCCTTGGCGAATTCGGCGAGGTCGGCCGCGCCAGAGCGGACTGGCGTTCCCACGCGCGCGGCAGTATCCATTGGAGCCGAGAGAATCTTGCTGAAAGGATTGGACATGATGCGCGCGATCCTAATTGCCGGTTTGGCGGGTGCGGGTCTGGCGGCCGGTGCTGCGATGGCCCAGGGCGCCGCGACCGCGCCGGTCCCGGCTGCGCCCACCAGCATTGTCCCCCCGGCGGCGGCCACCGACCCGTTCCAGCAGGTCATCGCCGCGCGGCAGGTCGCCGACTTCGCGCGGCGCGAGCGTGATCCCTATGCGATGATGACCGCCGCCAAGATGCTGCAGCAAGTACCGATGAGCGACGCATCGACGGACAGCGGCGCCGATGCCGCCTTTTCTCCCGCGACCCTGTTCGCCGAAGCGAAGCAGCTGGCGCGCGACGACCAGGCTCTTCTGCTCCAGATCCGGCTTGCCCAGTCGTCCGGGCGCGGCGTCACCGCCTCCAACTTCGGCAAGGGGCTCGTGCGCCGCGTACTGGATGTGGACGCGCGCAATGCCTATCGGTTCAGCGTCACGGCCAAAGGCGGCGAACCGCTGCGCATCGGCGCGATCGGCGATATCGGCACCAACATGTATATCCGCCTGACCGACCAGTCGGGCCGCCAACTGTGCCTGGACGACAATGCCGATTATGCGCCGGTCTGCGCGGTGACGCCACGCGCATCGGGCAATTATCAGGTGTCGATCGGCAACAAGAGCGCCGCCCGTAGCCGCACGGTCATCCTGAGCAACTGAGCGGTCGGCGGGGCGGAGCATCGCCTGTCAGTTCCCGGTATAGACTTCGCCGATCGACAGGCTGGCCTGCCCCGGCGTCGCGGCGAGCAGCGCCTTGATCGGTGCGACCACCCGGTCGGACGCACGTTGATTATCGACCGTGCGCAGCAGCAGCCGCAGCTTTTCCGGCGGCTGCGGCGTGACGAGCGCGATGACATGGTCGGTGCCGAAGGGCGTGGTCGCCTGCGTTTCGAGAATGGGCAGCGATTGCCCCTGCGCCAGCTTGCCGACCCCGTCAGAAGGCGCCGTGGGGTAGAGCCGCTGAATGGTCCCGTCGGACGCGACGTTGAACACCGTGGCATAGCGGTCGGCCGGCGCGGTCGCCATTTCGGGCTCGCTCTGGCTCAGCGTCAGCGTCACCGGCGCACCGCTCGGATAGCGGGCACCGTTTTCGAGCGGGCCGACCATCAGCCGGGCCGTACCCTCCGCCATCAGCGGGCGAAGCGATTCGATCGCTCCCCATTTGTCGATCACGCCGCGAACTTGCGCCGGTGTCGTAACCCGCTGCGCAACGATATCGCCGGTGCGGCGCAGCATGGTCCCCTGCGCCACGTCCCAGATGAAGTCAGCGCCCTTCGCTTCGGTCAGTATCCGCCACGGATTGGCGCCGGTAACGCTCGCCCGCGCCTTCGTGTCGGCTACATACAAACCGGGCAGCTGGGGCGGCGCTGGAGGGGCCGGCGGCGGCGGCACGGTGCCGAACAGGACCTGATCCTGGCGGCCTGGCGGGATCACCGTATTGCTTTCCTGCCGCTGGCCGCTCAGCATCCGGACCTGAGTGTCCAGATAGCCGGCCATTTCGGTAATCGATACGCGGCCGTCGCTATTCTGGTCGGCGGCAACGACGCGCCCGTCGGCGCCCGGCTGGGTCATGCCCTGTTCGAACGACCAGGTCAGGAAGCCGCGCGAGGGCGCCCCTTCAACCGGCAGCGCATTTTCCCACGCGACCTGGTCGTCCTTTGCCGCGCTGATGTAGAACAGGTTGGGCAAGTCCTCCCGATTGGCATCGCCGCCCGCAGCATCCACGCTGGCGAGCACGCTTGCGAAACGCGGCGCTGGACGCGCCCCGAGCGAGACGCTGCGGCCGCCCAGCGTCAGCCGGGGCGTCAGGCCCATCGCGCCGGGCACGATCGACCGGTGCATCGTGCCCGAATGGCATGTGTCGGCCATCATCAGCACCTGCACGTCGCGCGGGACATAGCGCGCGAACCAGCTGTAGAAATCCTTGTCGACGATGAAGCGCTCGGGGTCTTCCTTGTTCGGGTCGAAACCGGGCAGGGGTACGAACTGGTCGGTATCGCCGTCGCGCGTCCCCTTCACCGCCGCTTCGGCCAGCGCGCCGTGCCCGGTATAATAGAAGAAGATCCAGTCTCCAGGCTTTGCCCGCAGGCCCAGCGCATGGAGCGCGGTTTCGACGGTCGTGCGGCTGACGCCGTCGTTGCGCAGGACCGTGACGTCGGTCGCCCCCTGCGATCGCATCAGCGTTTCCATCGCCTGCAGGTCGTTTTCCGGGCCGGCCAGGTCGTTGATCAGATCCGAGTGGAACTGCCACGATCCGACCAGCAGCACACGGGTTTCCGCGCGCGCGGAACCTGCATCAAGGAATATTATGACAAAGGCCGTTAATACTGTGGCCCATAGTCCACTTGCCCGCCCAGTCATTTGTTACCCCCACGCTTTTTTGTTGCCTGCGCTGCCAACAGTCCATAATCTCATCATGCTTATGTGGGCAATAACTATATACTGACTCTGGGGCGGTGCGATGGGGACCGGGCGATACGTTAAGATTTCCGCTGTCATGGCAGTCGCCATGGCGCAGGCTTCCATGCTGCCGGCACAGACTACGCCGCCGGTGACGGGCGATGCAACCCCCGGAGCCAGCGGCAGGGGCGTGCGCGTGATCGCGCCGGACGCGCCCGCGCCGGAGCCCGTGGCCCCGCAGCAATATAAGCCTGCCGAGTCGAAGGTGAACGCGGTCAAGCCAGCGATCGCCACGACCAGCACCGCGGGCATCCGCCCGTCCCCGCCAGTGCTGAAGGCGTGCGACAGGCCAATCGCCCAGCCGGCGCTCAGTTTCTCCGATCCGACCCGGCTCGACAAATCGCTACGGTCCAAATTGCGCCGCGGCCAGCGGGTCGCACTCGATATGCCGACGCCCTATCCGGTGAGCAGCGAGGCCCCGGCACCGCTCGGCGCCTGGCTGAACGAGGTGAAGCAGACCGGCGGCGCGGTGACGGTCAGCCCCTATTGCCAGAAGGGGCGCGGCTTCGGAAATTTCCTGTCCAAGATCTTTGGCGGCAGCCCTGCCGAGCCGTACAAGGCCGCGCGCAAATATGACGTCACCCTCTATGTCGATGCTGTCGACCAAGTGGTGACCCAGGTCGAGTTCACGCGGCGCAAGGCTGACCAATGATGCCTTCGGCCCGGCGTCGCGCCGGCGGCTCTGGTCGCCCATTCGTGGCTGCGCTGCTCGTGCTGCTGGCGGCGTTGTGCGGCGGCCTGACCGCCCATGCTGCTGAGCCCGAACCGCGGCTGGCGCTGGTCATCGTCAACGGGGCATATCAGTCGTTCGACAAACTGGCGGCGACCTATGCCGATGGCGACCGGGTTGCGAGTGCGCTGAACGGAACCGGCTTCGTCGATGCCAGCGGCGAGGGGGCCGTGCAGGTTCGCCGCGACCTTTCGCGCGAGCAGATGTTGCAGGCGATCGCCCAGTTCAGGGAAAAGCTCGCCGCCGCAGGACCTACAGCCTTCGGGATGCTTTATTTCTCCGGTCACGGCGCCGCCCTCGGCAGCTATGGCGACGTCATGCTGCTGCCGGTCGATGCCGGGCGCGACATCAGCCCCGAGGTCGCCACGCTGACCCGTGCGGCGCTGACGCGCAATCTGCTGGGATCTGGCGCGCGCAACATCCTGATCGTGCTCGACATGTGCCGCAACGTGCTCGAAGCGCCGCCGCCGCTGCTGCAGACGATCGCGACCGCTACGGGCGTGGAAGCCAGTGCAGTCGGCGAACTGGCGGGAAGCAAGGGCCTGCGCCGCATGGTCAAGGCATCATCGACGACGATCAGGCCGGACCAGGGCTACCTCGTCGCCTTCTCCACCAGCCCGGATCAGGTCGCGTTCGACAGCGGCAATTTCTCGCGTGTCCTGGCGGAGGAGATCCGTCGGCCGCAGCAGAACATCGCCGATGCGCTGAAGCGCGTGTCAGACAGGGTCGCGCTGTCGTCGGGCAAGAATTTCCAGAAGCCGACCTTCGACTACGGCCTGCAGGGCGCGCCGCCCTGCTTCATTTCGTGCGATCGCGGCGCGGGCGACCGCTTCTACGACTGCGCAAACTGTCCGTGGATGCGCGCGGTTGCGGCAGGGGCGACGCCGTTCGGCTCGCCATCGTCCGAACCCGGTCGCGCGGGCGACGAGCCGATCCAGGCGAGGATCAGGATCGACAAGCCATTCGCCATTGGCGTCTATGAAGTGACGGTCGCAGAATGGAGCGCCTGCGTGCGCGACAATGCTTGTCCGAAGCTCGGCAACTGGGCCAAGGAAAATCCCAACCCGCTGATCCCGGCAAGCGACATCAGCTATGAGGATGCGCAGGCCTTTCTCGCCTGGATATCGGTTCAGTCGGGCCGGGGCTATCGGCTGCCGACCGAGCAGGAATGGGAATATGCCAGTCGCGCCGGGTCGGGCACGGCCTTCCCCTGGGGCGACGAGATCGCGCCGAGCATGGCCAATTACGACCATACGGTCAGCTATCGTGGCTCCGATACGGCCCCCTATCGCGGCTATCCAGAGGTGGTCAACGGCTATCCCTCCAATGCCTTCGGTCTCAGCCAGATGCAGGGCAATGTGTGGGAATGGACGTCGGGCTGCACCGACATCAGTTGCCGGACACGCGTGGTCCGAGGCGGGTCGTTCCAGAGCGCGCCGGGCGAGTTGCGCTCCGCCAACCGCTTCACCCTGTCCCCGGCCAAGCGCCGGCAGGATGCAGGCCTTCGCGTAGTGCGCGATCTGGAGGCGGACGAGGTCGGCGGCGCATCATGAGCCGGGGCGAGCTGGAGCGAAAAGCTGGCCAGGTCATCGGCAGCCTTCACTTGCGGTCGCACGCGATTGATCCCGGAAAGGGCGAAGGGGTAATGTCATGCAGATGAACCGACGGGGATATTGGATGCGGACGATGGCCCCGCTCGCGCTGGCCGCGATGCTGGCGGCACCGGGCGCGCCCGGCGTCGCCCAGGGATCGGACGACAATGATCCGCGCTTCGCGACCGGTGCCGACCCCATCACGCCGCAGGAATATCAGAAGCTGCCAAAGATCCAGCGCTTCCGCGCCTATCTGGCACCCAAGGTGGACCTGTCGGACATGTTCCCGACACCATCCAATCAGGGTTCGCAGCCAAGCTGCGTCGCCTGGGCCAGCGCCTATGCCGCGCGCAGCTATCTCTACAGCCGCGAAATCGGCAAGCGCGCCGAGGCGGCAGCCGATGTTCTGAGCCCCTCCTATATCTATAACAGCCTGCGCCCGCCTGGCCCGGCCTGCAATTCGCCGATCGCGATCCAGCGCGCGCTGGATTTCATGAAGGATGACGGCGTCGTCAGCCTGGCCGACTATCCCTATAACGAATTCAACTGCGGCGAGCCGGACAAGCATCTGGCCGACAAGGCGCTGCGGTTCCGCATCACCGACTGGCGCGCGATCGACCGCGTCGGCGCGAGCAGCGCCTATTGGGACAAGCCGATCGCGCTGGACGATGTGAAGGGCGCGCTGATGCGCGGCGCGCCGGTCATTTTCGCGATGCCGGTCACATCGGCCTTCTACGACCTCAAGCCCGGGACGGTGTACAAGACCGACGTCAACATCAAGAAGCGCTATCATGCGATGGTCGTGGTGGGTTATGACGAGGAGAAGCAGGCAGTCCGCATCATCAACAGCTGGGGCGCGAAATGGGCCGACGGCGGGTTCGGCTGGATCGACTATGAAACCTTCAAGCTGCTGGTCGGCGAGGCCTATGCGCTGGAAGCGCCCGACGCGAAGACACCCCCTGCCCCCGTCAACCAGACACCGCAGCAGAAATTCGCCGAAATGAAGGCAGCGATGGCCTGCGCCGCGATCGACGTCACGACCGTCCGGGGCGTGACGACCGTGTCCGGCTTTGCAGGGGATTCGCGCGCGATCGCATCTTTGCAGAAGGCGGCGCTGGCAGCGGACCCCGCGACCAAATGGCAGGTGGCGCATCACCCATGGCCGCAATGCGAAGCGGAAATGACGCTCGCGCTGCCGCTCAACGGCAGCGACGTGAAGATTGCTGGGCTGACGGAGAGCGGCGCGACGCGGCCCGGCGATCCTGTGGTGATGGCGCAGGGCGAGCGCTTCGGCGTGGAGGCCAGCACCACCGCGGCCAAACCCTATCTCAGCATCATCTACCTGCAGGCCGACGGCAGCGCCGTGGAACTGTATCGCGGTACGCCCGAGCGCAAGGGCAGGCGCATGACCGTCGGCATCGGCACCGGCGGATCGACCCAGGCCCGGTTCGAGGTGCAGCCGCCGCTCGGCAATGAGGTGATCATCGCCATCGCGTCGGCCCAGCCCCTGTTCGGCCCCGAGCTCAAGACCTACGAGACCGAGCGCCAGTTCCTCACCGCCCTTCGCGGCAAGCTGAATGCTGCGCCTAAGGGCAGCGTGTCGGCAGCCATGCTGCGCGTATTGACGCAATAGCGCGGTGGCCGCGCGGGGGGCGACAGCGGGAACGATCGGCACGGCGGCGGTCGCCGGCGCGGCCCGCGCCCGGCGGCGCGGCGCTGCGATCATGCCGGTGGCCCCGCTCGTGCGCTTCGGCGCGATGGCGGTCGCGCTGCTGCTCGGGATCGTCGGCTTCGGCGAGGCCTATGCCGATGCGGGCATCGCAACCGGACTCACCCAGAATGCGCTGAGCGCAGTGCGGCTGGTGGTCGGCAATTTCCCGCAGGCACTGGAAGGCCGGTCCCTCCCGCTCACGCTGAACATCGCGCGTTGGGCGCTGCCGCTGCTGACCTTCTGGACCACGATCGCGCTCGCCTGGGCGCAGGTTCGCAATGGCGTGCGCCTCTACTTCATCCGGCTGCGCGGCGAACATCTGGTCATCGCGGGCGATCCGGGCGAGGACGGTGGCCTCGCCGCAGAGGCCGCGCGCGGAGAGCTTGGCGGCGGTCGGCGGGTATTACTGTGGCCGCGGGACCGCCGCGCGACCTGGGTCACCGACGCGCTCGATCATGGCGCGGCGGAGGTCGAGCAGGACGAAGTGGCCGAGACCGCCGGCAAGCTGGCGCTCGACAAGGCGCGCGCGGTTCTGCTGCTGGGCAAGGACGCGGCGACCAATATCGCGCTCGCTTCGACGATAACGGCGCGCACCGCTTCGGTCCGCGCGGCCGGCGACCCGCTCGACGTCATCCTGCGCATCGACGATCTCGACCTGCGCCGCAGCGTCGAGCAGCGCTTCGAGCATGGCGACCGCAAGACGGCACGGGTGCGCCTGTCCTCGCTGCCGGACATCGTTTCGCGGCAGCTCTCGCTCGCCCGGCCGATCGACGCCTTCATCCGCGAAGGGGTGGCCGGACGCCTTGTCCTGGTGATCGGCTTCACCGCCCCGGTCGAGCGCTTCCTGCTGCGCACCCTGGCCGGCGGCCATTATCGCGACGGCGGCAAGCCCGGCTTTTTCGTCTACGACAGCGATGCCAAGGGGATAGAAGAGAGCTTTCGCGCGCGCCACCCGGCGGCCGACAGCCTGTCGCCGGTCACCTTCGTCGAGGCTCGGCCCGACCCCGCGCGCGCCGCCGCGCTCGTCGATGGCTTCGTCGCCGGGCATGGCGAGCCGGTGGCTATCCTGATCGACCAGCCCGACGACGACCGGGCGCTGGCCATCGCGCTCGCCATCGATGCGCGCTACCGTGCGCTCGATCTTCCAGCCCCGCCTATCCATGTGCAGATGGACGGCGCCTATGATTTGCGGCTGGGCGCGGGCATCCTGCCTTTCGGCGGGCTCGCCGCGCTGGCCGATCCGGACCTGCTGCTCCAGGACAGGCATGACGCGCTGGCCCGTTCGATCCACGAATTTTATCTCGAAGGGCGCTTCGCCGAGGGCGAGAGGATTGGCATCCGCGCGTCGATGCAGGAGTGGGAAAATCTGCCCGAAAGCTTCCGCGACGACAACCGGCTGGTCGCCGATTGCTATCAGCTCAAGCTGCGCGATATCGGCGCGCGCCTCGCCGACGGCGGCGGGGCGACCTTCACCCTGTCATCGGACGAACTGGAGGAAATGTCGCGCGCGGAGCATGACCGCTGGATGGCGGCCAAGCTGGTGCAGGGGTGGGTCTACGGCCCCAAGCGCGACGACGCCCGACGCATCCATCCCGACATCATTCCCTATGACGATCTGAGCGAACCGATCAAGGACCTGGACCGGGAGCAGGTGCGGATCATGGCGCGACTGCTCGCTGCCTCCGGACGGCGCGCGCTGCGCACCCTGACCATCGCCATATTGCCCGGCGCGACCGGCGCGCTGCCCGATGCCGATGCGTTGCTGTCGGCACTGGCGGCGCATCATCCCGATCGTGTGCCGCTGTTCCTGGGCGATATCGCCGATGCGCCGACCCGCACCTTGCTGCTCGCACTGCATCAGCGCGGCGCGCGGATACAGGTGGTGCTGACCGCGCATATGCAGGCAATCATCGATGCCCTGCCAGCCGATGAGCAGCCCGGCACGATCGCCCTCTTCCGCGAGGCCGACATGGTTCACGCCTGCCGCACTGGCACGGATATGACGGATTATCTGTCCCGCCGCAGCGACCTGCTGGTGACCGGCGAGATGGTTGGGGACCGAAGGCGCACCATCCTGGCAGCGGCCGACGGGTCGATCGCGAAGGCGCCATGGATCAGCTGAGCGGCACTGCCCGCGCGCTCGGCGGCCTTGGTTCGGGCGCCTGGCTCACGGCGCGCGCGGCGCGCGGCATCTGGCGCCGGATCGCGATGGGCGACCGGCTTGCCGATCGCCAGATGGCCGCATCGCTGCCGCTCTATGTCTGGCGGCCGTTGCGGACGCTGCTCCCGCTCGCCTGTCTTGCAGGACTCATCGCTGGCATCGCCGCCGCCCGGCTGCTCGGCCTCTACAATGCGCAAATCCCGATCCAGACGATGCTGGCGCAGACGCTGTTGCGCGACGTGACCCCGCTTCTCGTCGGCCTGTTTGCGAGCGGCAGCATCTCGGTCGAGCTGTCATCGCGGCTGGGCGCCATGTCGCTCAATCGCGAGATCGACGCGCTCGAGGCGCTGGGCCGTGACGCCGTCGATCATGCGCTCGGGCCTTCCTTCGTCGCCGTGCTGATCTCCGCACCGATCCATATGCTGCTGGCGGGCCTCGCCACCCTGGTCGCAGCCGCCGTGCCGCTGCGGCTGTCAGCGAACATCGCCTGGATCGAATGGGCGGCGTTCGCCTTTTCCAAGGGCTCGGCGGAAGCGATGCTGACCGGAATGGGCAAGGTGCTGCTCTACGCGCTGATCGCCTTTGCGGTGGGCAGTGCGGTCGGCGCGAAGCCGGTGCGTTCTCCCGCCGATATAGGTCGCCGCGCGACGACTGCCTTCACCGCCGGGCTGCTCGGCATCTTCACGGCGGCAGCGCTATGGACGGCGCTGCTATGATGGAATTACTGCGCTTCGACGATGTCAGCCTTGTGCTCGAAGGCCTGCGCCTGCTCGACGACATCACCCTTGCGATCGAGGTAGGCGAGCGGGTCGCGATCATCGGCGACAGCGGATCGGGCAAGAGTTGGATATTGCGCCTGGCCATGGGTCTTGCCGAACCGACCAGCGGCACGATCCGGTTGATGGACGAACCGCTCGACAGCCTGACCGGCGAGGAACGGCGCCTGCTGCGGGCGCGCTGCGGGCTCGTCATGCAGGGCGGATCGCTGCTGGGAGAACTGAGTGTCGAGGATAATCTGCGCCTCGCGCTTGATCCTACCGCCGCCGGAACCGCCCGCGCCTCGCGCCGGATCGACCGGCTGCTGCTCGAGTTCGGGCTGGAGCAGAATGCGATGACGAGGGCCGGCGCGCTGTCGGTGGGCGAACGCAGGCGTGCCGAACTGGCCCGTGCCTTTGCCCGCGATCCCGATCTTCTGATCCTGGACGAGCCGTTCGAAGGGGCCTTTGCCCGCTCCGACGGCCTGGAAGCTCAGGTCCGCCGGCGGATCGTGCCGCATGGCCGCGCGCTGCTGCTACTGACGCAGGATGCCGCGCTGGCGGAACGGCTGTGCGAGCGAACCTATCGGCTCGATCGCGGCAGGCTGGTTCAGCAGTCCGCTGCCGTCACGGAGCCTGTCGCGATATCCTGAACCAGGGCGGCGACCGCAGCCTCTATCGCCGCCTCGAACGCCTCGGCTCGGATGCTGCCGGCCGCCGCGCCGATCGGCCGAGTGACGCAATAGCGCCCCGCCCAGATCGCCTTGCCGCCGCTGACCTGGGTCACGTCGAACGCGACGGTCGCCCGGGTATCGACGCCCGACACTTCTTCCTCGAACCGGTCGATCACCGCCACTACGCGGCGATCGGCGCTGAGCGCCAGTTCCGGCCCTGCAACCTGCGCGTAGCGGGTGCGCAGGCCGGCGACGATCGCGCGCGCGATCACGGTCGGCGGCGGCTCTTCCCAGAACAGGGTCGCCGCCTGCCTGATCTCGCGCGGCGCGGCTGCATCGACATAGGCATAGCGCAGTCCGCCGGTCACGCCGCGAGCCTGCACCGGTGCGACCGAAAAGGTCGGGCTGGCCGTCGGCTTCCCCGCCGCGAAAGCGGGGGACAGGCGCATCGTCACCGGCTTGTCCGCGCCTTTGACCGCAGCGCATCCGGAGAGCGTGAACAGGGTGGCGAGCGCCAGCGCGACTGTTTTCATTTCGTTTCTCCGGGCGCGGGCGGATCGGTATAGCGTGTGCCGCGAATGGCGTAGGTTGGGTCTCCCGCCAGCCGCTCGGTCAGATTGCCGATGCTGGTGCTCGTACGCTCCAGATTGGCGCTGGTCGCCACCAGCGACGCGGACGCCGACTCCAGCATCTTGCGCACTTCGCCCGCGCTATTATGCCCTTCGGCGAGCAGACCGGCGATGCTGGCCTGATTCTGCGCGACCAGCGCCTGGGTCTCGCGCAATATGCCGTTGACGGATTGAACATCGACCTGGGACACGCGCCCGGTCGCCTCGCGCACATTGGCCAGCGTCATCGCAATGTCGCCCCGGCCAGGAGAGAAGCTCTGGTCGAGCCGACCGCTCAGCGAGTTGAGCGCAGCCAATGTCCCGGTCGCGTCCCGCGCCACCTGTGCCATGTCGACCGCGCTGCCGGCCCCTCCGCCGCCACTCCCCTGCAGCATCCCCTGGAGCCGCTGTGCCATGGCATTGGCCGTGCGGGCGACCGAAGCCGCCTGCGCCACGGCCGCGGCCGCGGTATCGAACAGGTCGTCGGGTCGTCTGCAGCCCGTGATCATGTCGCTCCCGTCGACCGACACCGCCGCCACCGATTGGCAGCCATGGGCGACCCGTGCCGTCGCACAGGCAGCACCCTTCGCGGTTTCCAGCGCCACCAGTTCGATGCGCGGGGCGGTAAAGGGATTGGCCGAGGAGACGGTCGCGTAGGAGCAGGCCGATGGCTGCCATTCACGCGCGACACCCAGCCGCACCGCGAAGGTACGGCTGCGGCCGTCCAGCGCGATCGATCGGACGGCGCCTACGGGGGCACCGCGGAAATAGACCTGCACGCCTGGCGATACACCCTCGACATCGTCGAACGTCGTGGCGATCACCCGCTGCCGGAAGAAGGGATCGGGGACCAGCGCGAGTATGGCGACGATGGCGACCGCCAGGACCGCTGCGCCTATTCCCCACCTGATTTGCGTCTTCGGATCTGGCGTCACGCCCATATTCCCCCGCGCCAAACACAGACCGCCCCGGCTTGCTTGTCAAGGATGTTCGCTCTGATCCGGATCAAGCGACGGGCGCACACCCAAGCCGCTGCCGCCCGGCGTCACCATTGCCAGCCGATCGCCCCGGCAGGACTGACAGGCTGGCGGTAGCGCCGCGTCCTGGCAAGCATCAGGCGTAGAATTGTGCGAGCCGCTGCATCCAGCTTTCGGCCGCCGCGCGATCCGGCGCCTCATTGTCGTCGCCATAGCCGAACCATTCGTCTTGGCCGACTTCCTGCACGACAATGCCGTCGCGCCGCGCGAGCACGATCAACGTACCATAATCCATGCCGTAGGTGATGCCCGGTTCGGGGATGAGCCAGGCGATCTGGCCGCGAACCGGCACGATACTCTCATCTTTCCACAGCGCGCGAGCGCCATAGCCCGTGCAGTTGATGACGGCCTTCTGCTTCAACCGGGACAGATCTGACGGCGCATGAAATTCGGTCGGGACCAGCGTACCCCCGCCGACCAGGAAATCGGTCATGAGCTGATGCATCAGGTCCGCGACGTTGAAGGTCAGCGATGTGCTCTGGCGGACATGGGGCGCGCGAAAGCCGTGGCTGCCGGGCGCCATTTCGATGCTGCGCGGGGTAATGTCCCGCAGTCGGTGCTCCAGGTGCAGGAAGTCATCGGGACGCTCAGGCCCGGCTTCGTGCAAAGCGGGCTGGCCAAAGGGCCTGTCCGACAGATGGTAGCGCTCGGTCCATTCGACTGGAGCGCCTGCCAGCCCCAGCAGGCTCTGGTGCATGGCGAAGGAGGCGCGGGCCATCCTCTCCCAGCGGTCGGGAAATGCGGGACCGGCGGCCTTCTCCATCGCAATCCGTGAGTCGGGCGACCATGTGCCGGTCGCCACGGCCGACCGGACAAAGGGAAACTGCTCCTTGGCATAGATGGTGACGGCGGCACCCGCGCGCTGCGCCGTCAGGGCGGCGGTCAGGCCGAGTGCGCCGGCGCCGATCACAGCGACCTCCCTGACCCCGTCCGCCAGGGCCAGCGCGACAGCTTCCTGTGCCGATCCCCAGGACAAGGACCAGCCGCTGCCGCCATGGCCGTAATTATGGACGACCCGCTTGCGCCCCACCTGCTCGACCTCGATGCGCGGGCCGGCCGCGCGGAAAGGGCGCAGGCAGACGGTAACGCGGAACATCCGGTCAGAGGTCGCCCTGATGGACGGGGGAAATGCCGGCGGCGTCGCACCCCTTGCAGCCGCCGCAAAACCCGTCGCACCCGCCAGGGCGGCGCCGGAAGCCAGAAATGCGCGTCTGTCCATAGCTCGTCGCCCCGGTGCGTCTGCGATTGTGTCGTCAAGGCAAACGAACGCAAGCGGGAAATCCGCGCGGGGTCGGATGAGGACGCGTCTGCTTTAACCCCTTGCCCCCCCGTTGCGATTTGCCCATTAGGACCTGCATGTATCGCCTTCGGCCCGAACGCTCGCTTCTCATGCTGCTGTTCGCCTTCCTGATCGTCATATCGTCCGTCGTCGGCACGATCTGGCTGTATCGCAGCCAGCAGGCAGGCATCGGCTGGGTCAATCACACACTGCAGGTCGTCAATCGCCTGTCGCTGCTGCAAAGCCGGATACAGGCGGCGGAAGGCGGCCAGCGCGGCTACATGCTGACCAACGACCGCGCGTTCCTCGCGCCTTTTGACGAAGCATCGGCGAACTGGCGCAAAGACATGAGCGAGTTGCGCGCACAGGTGCGAGACAACCCGCAACAGCTCGCCGCCGTCGCCGAACTGGAGCGGATGGTGGCAGGGCGCATGGCGTTGCTCCAGCGCGGGATCGATCGGCGTGCCTATGGCGAATCGCCCCAGTCAATGAGCTTTCAACCCGGGCTGGTCGCGATGGCCCGGCTGCACGTGCACATTGCCGGCATGAAGGCGTCCGAACAATCCCTGCTGCGCGATCGCAGCCAGGAGGCGAACCGACTGAGTACGCTGGTGTCCTTCGGCCTGGCTTTGAGCGCGATACTGATCATCATCCTGGGCCTGATGGCGCTGCAGTCCGCACGGCGGCGCGCCGAGGAAGCGCAGACCAGCGCGCAGGCGCTGCGCGATGTCAACGCGCAGTTGCTCGCCGAGGCGGCCGTGCGCGAAACCGCGGAAGCGCAACTGCGCCAGGCGCAAAAGATGGAGTCGATCGGACAGCTGACCGGCGGCATCGCGCATGATTTCAACAATATGCTGGCGATCGTCATCGGATCGCTCGACATGGCCCGGCGTCGGCTGGCGCCCGATGCCGACAGCCGCGTCGTGCGCGGGATCGACAATGCGGCCGAGGGCGCGCAGCGGGCGGCGCAGCTGACCGCGCGCCTGCTCGCCTTTTCCCGCCAGCAGCCGCTCGATCCGCGACCGATCGACCTCAACAAGCTGGTCGGCGGCATGTCCGAACTGCTGCGCCGGACCATCGGCGAGGGCATCAGGGTCGAAACGGTGCTTTCGGGCGGGCTTTGGCGGGCCAGCATCGATCCGGGGCAGCTGGAAAGCGCCATCATCAACCTGTGCGTCAACGCCCGCGACGCGATGCCCGAGGGCGGCAAGCTGACCATCGAGACCGCCAATGCGCATCTGGACGATGCCTATGCCAGCAATCATGGCGAAGTGACGGCAGGGCAATATGTGCTCGTTTCGGTCAGCGACAGCGGGATCGGCATGGCCAGCGATGTGATCGAGCGCGCCTTCGAACCCTTTTTCACGACCAAGGGCGTGGGCAAGGGGACCGGTCTTGGCCTCAGCCAGGTGTTCGGTTTCGTCAAGCAATCGCGTGGCCATGTGAAAATCTATTCTGAGCCGGGCCAGGGGACTATCATCAAACTTTACCTGCCGCGCCATTACGGGGCGGACAGCCTCGTCGACCAGGCGGCGCCCGCCCTTGCCGACCTGCCCCGCGCCAAGGCTGAGGAAATCGTCCTTGTGGTGGAGGATGAGGAGCGGGTCCGGCACATGTCCGTCGATTCGCTGCGCGAACTGGGATATACCGTGGTGCAGGCATCGGACGGCGAGCAGGCGCTGACCATGTTGGCGGTCCAGCCGCGCATCGACATGCTGTTCACCGACATCGTGATGCCCGGCATCAACGGTCGCATCCTGGCCGACAGGGTCCGGCAACAGCGGCCGGAGATCAAGGTCCTCTACACCACAGGTTATACGCGCAACGCCATCGTTCATAACGGGATGCTCGATCCCGGCGTCGCCTTCCTCGCCAAGCCATTCACCTTCGATCAGCTCGCAGTGAAGGTGCGGCAGGTACTGGACGAATCCGACGCGGGCTGATGGCGCGGATGCCATCCACTGATCGAGATTATAGACGGGCGAGGTGTTCGAACATATCAAGAACAAATGGCACAGCTCTCGACCCGACAAAAGCTCGAAATCCTGGCGGACGCCGCCAAATATGATGCATCCTGCGCGTCGTCCGGCACTTCAAGGCGCGACAGTCGCTCGGGTGCCAAGGGCGGCATCGGTTCGACCGAGGGCATGGGCATCTGCCATGCCTATGCGCCGGACGGCCGCTGCATCTCGCTCCTGAAGATATTGCTGACCAACAGCTGTATCTTCGATTGCCATTATTGCATCAATCGCCGGTCGAGCGACGTGCGCCGCGCACGCTTTACGGTGGAGGAGGTGGTGCAGCTGACGCTCAACTTCTATCGCCGCAATTATATCGAGGGGCTGTTCCTCTCTTCCGGTATCATACGGTCATCTGACTATACGATGGAACAGCTGGTCGAGGTGGCGAAGCGGCTGCGCGAGGATCACGATTTCCGCGGCTATATCCACCTCAAGACCATTCCCGATGCCGACCCCGAACTGGCGCACCGGGCCGGGCTTTACGCCGACCGGCTCTCTATAAATGTCGAACTGCCTACCCAGGCAGGGCTCACCCGGCTGGCGCCCGAAAAGGACGGGGGCCGTATCGACGATGCCATGGCGCTGATGAAGGAGGGTATCGAGGATGCGCATGACGCGAGGCGCCGTCACGTCCACGCCCCCCGCTTCGCGCCGGCCGGGCAGTCGACGCAGATGATCGTCGGGGCCGATGCCGCCGATGATCGCGTCATCATCAGCCGCGCCAGCCAGCTTTACGATCGTCACAGGTTGCGGCGGGTCTATTATAGCGCCTTTTCGCCCATTCCCTCGCCCAGTGCGGTCCTGCCGCTCAGCCGCCCGCCTCTGATGCGCGAACATCGGCTTTACCAGGCGGACTGGATGCTTCGCTTCTACGGCTATTCCGCGCCGGATATCGCAGCCGCTGCGGATGTCGAAACCGGCTGCCTGCCGCTGGACATCGACCCAAAGCTCGCATGGGCCCTCGCCCATCGCGATCGGTTTCCGGTCGATGTAAACCGCGCGCCGCGCGAAATGCTGTTGCGGGTGCCGGGTCTTGGCGTGCGCGCGGTCGATCGTATCCTGACCAGCCGTCGGCTAAGGCGGTTGCGTCTCGACGATGTCGGTCGCCTCACGTCTTCGATCGTGAAGGTTCGTCCTTTCCTGATCGCGCAGGATTGGCGGCCCGTGCAGCTGGCCGACAGGCTCGACCTGCGACCCGCGATCCGCGCCGCGCCCGAGCAATTGCAGCTGTTCGGTTGAAAGCTGTGCATTAGGGGGTTGATCGCGCGGCCGCTTCGTGAAACTCTCGGGAAAAGATAGAGGGGAGAAGGGCCTTGGCGTCGAGCTACAGGAGCCGGAGGATCGACCACCACAAAAAGAGCTGGTGCAAGAAGATCAGCACACATCTCGCTGCTGCGCTGGTCATCTTTTGCCTGCTTCAGATTTTCATCGTCGCGAAAATGGGCGGATCCCTGCTGTTCCACCTCGGCATCATCATTGCCATCGGCGGCTACGGCATCGCGGCGCGCGGGCTGGAACGGCGTTGGGAAATGCTCGAACAGAGCAGCCTGTCCGATCAAGGCCTGGCATTGCGCTTCCGGATGGACCTGGTGCAGCTCTGGGCGGCCGCAATCATCGGCGCGCTACTGTGGATTCCGGTCGGCATCATCTTCCGGAAACTGTTCGGCGCCTGACCGCAGGACACAAATGCCCTCAGCCTCGTTGTGCCTCCCATAGCAGGAGGACAGTGCATGGCCGACGTCACTATTTTCGATCGCCTGAAACAGGATCACGACGCCCATCGCCAGCTTTTCGCGAAGATGGACGATGCGCGCGACGACAATGACCGGCTCGAAAAGCTGTTCGAACAGTTTCGCGTCGAAGTGACGGCCCATGCCGCGGCCGAGGAAGAAACGCTGTACGCTACCATGCTGTCCCGCCCCGATCTGCGGGAGGACGCGCAGCACAGCGTTTCCGAGCATAAGGAAATTGACGACTATCTCGAGGAAATGGCCGAGCAGTCATTCAATGGCGACGCTTGGCGCGAGACCTATGCCCAGCTCAAGAAACGCTATCTCCATCATATCGACGAGGAAGAGGAAGAGATGTTTCCCGATGCTGCGAAGGAGCTGACGGCTGAGGAGGAAGTCAATCTCGCGAAGCTGTTCGCCAGGCGCAAGCCGGCCGAGCTGGAGCGTGCCGAAACCGACGATTGACGCGATGCAAGAGGTCGTGCTGCCCGCGCCGGACGATTTCGACGCGTGGCGGCTCGCCGCGCGCAGCCTCGCCGCCGCCGGGGTTGCTCCCGCCGATATCGTTTGGCGCGTAGGCGACGCTGCGCCAGATCTGTTCGGCGGAGCCCCATTCGCACCGGCTGAACGTCCCGCCTTTTCTGTTCCGCGCGCGTTCGTGGATCTCGCCGAAACCGCGATCCTGCATAGCGATCCCGAGCGCTTCGCCCTGCTCTATGCGTTGCTGACGCAGGTGCGCGACGATCCGCGTGTGATGGAGGACAGCGCGGCCCCCTTGCTGCGGCGGACCGAATCGCTTGCCAAGGCGGTACGGCGCGACATGCACAAGATGCGCGCCTTTGTGCGTTTCCGTGCACTGGCAGATGACGAGGGCGAACGCTTCGTCGCCTGGTTCGAGCCGGACCATTACATCGTACGCGCGAATGCCGGCTTCTTCGTCCGGCGCTTCGCGTCGATGCGCTGGTCGATCCTGACGCCCGCGCTCAGCATCCACTGGGATGGCGACATATTGACCGAAGGACCGGGCGCGTCCCGCGGCGACGCGC
>JBEVME010000095.1:0-4251 GCA_040508785.1 Sphingobium sp. | reverse complement strand
GCGGGCCGCTCAATGCGACCAAGGACAATGACGGGCGTCCGCTCGCTTTCAGCGTGCCGCAAAGCTGGCTCCACGCCAGCGCCGATGCCGCGGGCGGCGCTCTGGTCGCGCATTTCGCCCGGCTCGCCACCGGACGGGGCCAGCATGTCGACATCTCCGCGCAGGCGAGCATCACCCAGTCGACGCTGGGCGTGCTGCTGGCCGAGCCGCTGGGGCACAAGGATTATGACTTCAACCCCAAGCCGCCGCCGTCGCGCAAGGCCAAGAAGGTGCTCGACCAGTCGGGCAGTGGATCGCGCACGCGCCGGTCGAAATGGAAAGTGAAGGACGGGCTGGTCGAAATGCATCTGGGCATCGGCAAGGCGGCAGGACCGGTCGCCAACATCATCTATGCCTGGGTGAAGGAATCCGGCGGGCTGCCCGAAGAATTTCACGACTGGGACTGGCGCACCGTGCCCGAGCGGGTCGAGGCGGGCGAGATAGACGAGACGGATGTGGAGCGCGCCCGCGACGTGATGGTTCCCTTCCTCGCGCAGTTCGACCGCGCGACGCTGCTGCGGGAGGCGATCCGGCGCAAGGTGCCGATCGCGCCGATCAACGACATCGGCGATCTGGTCGCGAGCGAGCATATGGCTGCGCGCGACCTGTTCGTGACGGTGGAGGAGCAGGGGCGCGAGCGGCGGATACCCTGGGCTATCGCACGCGGGCCCGCCGACATGATGGCCCCCCCGCGCGCAGCGCCCGCCGCGGGCGAGCATGACGAGGCGGTGCTGGGCGGGCTGCTGGGCCTTTCGCCCGGACGGATCGCCGAACTGACGGGAAAGGTGCCGGCATGAGCGAGACCTCCGCCCCCTTTGCGGGCCTGTTCGTCCTCGACCTGGCCTGGGTCGTCGCCGGGCCGGCGATCACCCGCGTACTGGCCGACTATGGCGCGGAGATCGTAAGGGTGGAGAGCGCCACGCGCGTCTGCACCTCCCGTTTCATCGGGCCGTTCCCGAATGGGCGGTTCGATATCCAGAAATCGGCCTGCTATGACGAATGCAACACCGGCAAGCGCAGCCTGTCGCTGAACCTCAACCTGCCCGAGGCACGCGCCATCGTGCTGGAACTGGCGCGCAAGGCGGACGTGGTGACGGAAAGCTTCTCGCCCGGCCAGCTGAAACGGTGGGGACTGGACTATGACGCGCTCTCGGCCGATAATCCCGGTCTCGTCATGCTGAGCACATCCCTGATGGGGCAGACCGGGCCGCACGCGGGCTTTGCGGGCTATGGCAATGCGGGCGCGGCGGTCGGCGGCTTTCAGACGCTGGTGGGCCATCCAGGCGAGCAGCCGATCGGTCCCTATGGCCCCTATACCGATTTCGTCGGGCCCCGCTTCGGCCTCATCGCCCTGCTCGCCGCGCTCGACGAGCGGCGGCGGACGGGCAAGGGCTGCTATCTCGACGTGTCGCAGGCGGAGGCGGGAATCCAGATGATCGCGCCCCAGATTGCCGACTATGCCGCGACAGGCCGGATCGCCGGGCCGATGGGCAACCGCCATGACTGTTTCGCGCCGCACGGCGTCTTCCCCTGCAGGGGCGAGGACCAATGGGTCGCGATCGTCGCACGCGACGATGATGACTGGGCGCGGCTGGCGCAGGCGGTCGGCGGCGAGGCGCTCTCGCCCGATTTCGCGACGCTCGCCGGACGCAAGGCGGTCGAGGCGCGGATCGAGGCGCTGCTTGCCGGCTGGACAGCCGGGCAGACAACGGCGCAGGTCGAAGCGTCGCTCCAGGCCGCCGGCGTCCCCGTCCACCGCACCACGCGCACCGAGGATGCGCTGCACGACCCGCAGCTTGTGCATCAGGCGCATTTCGTGCGGCTGGAACGATCGGACGGATCGCCAAGCGTGGTCGAAGCGTCGCGCCTCAAACTGTCCGACACGCCCGCCCGCCCGGTGCGCGTCGCTCCCTTCCTGGGGCAGGACACGGGCGCGGTGCTGCGCGAGCGGCTGGGCTATGGCGAAGATCGGGTGGCGGCTCTCGAGGAAGCAAGGATATTGCAATGACCATGCGGCGAATTATCGTGGCCCCCCTTGCGGACGCGCAACCCGGCGTGCCGGCGGACGGCCCGGCGCTGGAACGGGGCGAGGCGCTGCGCCAGATCGACGGGCCGCGCGCGCCCATTCACCTCACCGCCTATCGGCTGGAGCCGGGTGGGCGGATCGATTGGCCCGCCTCCTCGCGTTGCCGCACCCTGTTCGTGCGCGCGGGCGAGGTCGTGATGGGCGTCCGCCGCTTCGGCCCCGACAGCCTGATCGTGATCGAGGCGGACGCGACCGCGCAGGCACAGGCGGGTGAAAGCGGCGCCGACCTGCTGGAATTCCGCCACAATCGCGGGGACGAGGCGCGGCACGGCGGCGCGGTCCATGGCATCGAGGGCAGCGCTGTGCCGGCTCTGGGCCATGACGACCTCACCTCTGCGATTCATGCCGATGCCGGCTGCGCGGGCTGCGGGGTGTGGATGCATTCCAACCATATCCCCAAGGAGGGCGTCACCCTCGACCTTCATTCCCACACCGAGGACGAGGTGATCGTTGTAATGGAGGGGGAGATGATAGCCGGGCCGCGCCATCTGGGCCCGGGCACCGCGCTCTCCGTGGCGAAGGACACGCTCTATACCTTCAGCGTAGGCAAGGGCGGTCTGCGCTTCATCAATTTCCGTCCCAGCCGCCCGGGCTATATCGCCCATGGCAGCGACGAGGTGCGCGACGAACTGTCGATCTACACAGCGATGGGGCTGCGCCCGGCGGCGCATGAGCCCATCCACACCTGATCAGTATTAGAGGAGAGCATGATGAGCGGCAAGCATGACATCGTGATCCGCGGCGACGGGCGGCGGCTACGGCAGGCGGCGAGCGGTTATGTCGCGACGATCAAGCACGGGATCGTCACCTATCGCGATGGCGAGCCGACCGGGGCGCTGCCCGGCACGCTGCTGCGCCGGTCGGGCAGCGAACCCGTTCGGGCGGCGGCCTGATGCGCGGAAACCAGCCTGTCATCGTAGAGGTTGCGATCAGCGGATCGGGCGCGCGGCCCAATCCGCACATTCCCCGGACCGATGAAGAGATCAGCCGCGATGCGCTCGCCTGCTTCGCGGCGGGCGCGGCGATCGTGCATAGCCATGTCCGCGACGTGCGCCTGTGCGGGGAGGAGGGCGCGGGTGCCTATGCCGACAGCTGGCGCGGCGTGTGGGCGGAGCGGCCCGACGCATTGCTCTATCCCACGGTGACGATGGACGGGCCGGATGGCGACCGGCTGACCCACCTGCCCCCGCTGGCGAAAGCGGGGCTCATCCGCATGGCGGCCTTCGATCCCGGATCGGTCAACATCGGAGCCGAGGACGAGGATGGCGCGCCGGTGGCCGACGCCCTCCTCTACGCCAACAGCTATGCCGATATCGACCGCGCCTTCGCTATGTTGCGCGCGCTGCGGATCGGCGCGTCGATCGCGATCTACGAGCCGGGTTTCCTGCGCGCGACGCTCGCCTTCCACCGCGTGGGCAAGCTGCCGCCGGGCAGTCAGGTGAAGCTCTATTTCGGCGGACCCTACAATGTCCGCACCGGGCGTCGCAGCGACGTGACCTTCGGCCTGCCACCCACCGCCCGCGCGCTCGACGCCTATCTGGAGATGCTGGAGGGCAGCGGGCTGTGCTGGGGCGTCGCGGTGCTGGGCGGCGACGTGGTAGAATGCGGCATGGCCCGGCTGGCGCTGGAGCGGGGCGGCCATCTGCGCGTCGGGTTGGAGGATTATGCCGGCGACCGCGCGCCCGCCAATACCGATCTGGTGGCAGAGGCGGTGGCGTTGTGCCACGCGGTTGGCCGCCCGGTCGCCACCACGGCGCAGACGGTCGACTTGCTCGGGCTGCCCGCGCCGATCCCCGTTTGACGCGCCCCGTCCTTAAAGATGAGCGATGCGGTGGCGCGGCGGGGATCTCCCCTTCTCATGTAGGAAGCAGGCTGATCGCGATAGGCCTATAACTGCACTGCAACCACAAAATAGCCCGTTCGCCGCCAGCCTTCGATCCGGCAAAGATCCAGTTCTGGCGGCCGATCGCCACGGGGCGGATCGCGCGCTGCTCTGGTAGACGGCCGATGGCGAGAGAGTAAAGCCACCGTCGCCGGCCGGGATCGTCCACTGCACGGCGCCCGTCAGCTTGTGCTTGGGCTGGTAGCCCCAGGGGGTGTCGGACAGATCGATCGGAGTGTTGTTG
>JBEVME010000086.1:0-17591 GCA_040508785.1 Sphingobium sp. | reverse complement strand
GGGCGGTTCGCGAGAACCGCCCTTTCTTCGTTGCCCGCCCTGACGGGACGCACATGGCGGGCGCGCGTGGCGCCCGCCGGGGACTTCACGCTTCGCGCCGGATATCGAACCGGGCGATATAATCGGCAAACTGTTCCGCAATCTCCTCCTCGCGCAGGCCGAAGTCGGACAGCTGATAATCGTGACGCCCGCGCTTGCCCTGCGGATTGCTTTCGCGCCAACCCGCCACGCTGTCCCGCGTTTCGGCGGTGAAAGGCAGGTCGAGATCGTCGAACGCCCGCGCCATCGCGTCGGCCGGATTGTCGCGCAGGGCATAATAATCGACATGGACGAGCGGCAGCAGGTCCGTCCGCCGATCGAATGCCATGAGCGCGTCGATGAAATGGGCGAAGAGCTGGCGCATGTCCCGCCCCACACGGATCGGATCGGCATCCTGCGACAGGCCGCGGCGTATGAACAGCGCCAGGCTGCAGTTGGACGCCAGCGCCTTGACCGGATCGCGATGGGTCAGGATCATGCGGACGTCGGGATAGGTCCGCACGAGGCTGTCCAGCCCCATCAGGTGGCACGGCCATTTGAGCACCCAGCGCTTCGCCTCGCCACCAAATTGCAGCGTCTGCAGCACACGCTTGTGATGGTCGTAGGCTACGTCCAGGATCGACCGGTCGTCGCGCAATGACGCGAAATAGTCCGGCACCGAATGGCGCCAGTAATCGCCGATATTGGCGAAGGTCTGGTTCATGACGCCAACGCATTCCTGCGGTCCTTCCAGGTCGGTCAGATGCATTGCGTGGAATCGCGCGGCCTCCGCCTCGCTGCGCAGGGGGACGGCCGCGACGCCGTTGCGCGCGGCCCTCGCCAGCGCCTCGATCCTGGGAGACACGGTTTCCGGCTCCAACGCCGGGGGCGGGCACGGCGCCAGCCCCTCCCAGGTCCGCAACATACGAACGCTCGGGTCATGGCTGAACAAATATTGGAAATAGGTGCTGCCCGAACGCGGCAGCCCGACCATCGCGATCGGTTGCGCAATCGGCTCGCGCCCAATCCCGGGCGCGCGCCGGTTCCAGTCGTCCACCGCGATGCGGTTTGCCCAGGAACGAACGAAGACGTTGCCCGATGCTTCTGCTCCTTCAGGCGTCGGCGGGTCCTGATCGTTGATTGCGGCGATCAGGCTGGCGAGATTGTCGCGGAACTTGGCGGGTTCGGGGTCGGCCACGCCGGCCATCCGGCTGCCGAGCTCAATGATTTCGTCGGCGTCGAGTCTGGTCGTCGTCAGGGCGTCCATCTGATTGTCCTCTATGATATGGGCGGAAACGGCCGCAGTGCATCGGATCGGGCGCGAAGGCCCGATCGCTATCTGAACAGCGCGACGACGCGGATCTCGACGCTGCATCGCGTATGAGCCACCGGCGGGCAGGATGGGTCGTCGAACGCGCTGTGCGGAACCCTGCGCGGGCGCGCGGGATCGGAATCATGCTGCTTGAAGATGAGGACCTCGCGGGAGGTCATATCGCTGAAATAGTACCAGCGATGGTCCGGATTGTAGCGGAAGCCCAGCGTCTCGTGCCGGATATCGCCATAGGTGCTGTCAATGGTGATCGCGGTCACGACTACCGGATCGCCCGGCGCCACCGACCGCGCGTCGCACAGGGCCAGCGGTATGTCCTGCGGCGGCGCGGAGATGCTGCGCCATATATTGTAGATGGCGAACCGGCTGAAGGCTGTCGGGTCCAGATCGGGCCGCGCCGCCAATACCCCCTTCTGGGCCGCATCGCTGGCGCTGTCACTGTTGTCGGCATGGACATAACGGGCGGGCTTGGCATTTTTGAGCGCGGCCAGCTGCGCCACGGCGGATTCCCCCAGCCGCTTCTTGATGCCGGGGCGGACAATGATCTCGTCGGCGCCGGTCACCTGCAGCATGAGCTCCCGAATCTCGGTCCGATAGAGGGCCGCCATGGCCGCATCCTCCTCGATCGGGCTCATGTCGGCGATCGCGCTGGCATGATCCACCAGCTGGAAACCCTGATTATCCAGCGTGAAGCTGTCGCGTGCCGGACGGGCGTCGGTGATCGTCACCGCCCGGCCCGGCTCCACAATCATCGTCGTGCGGGGTTCGTCCTCGGTATGATGCTCCAGCCCCGGCTCGGTCGGGAGGGGTGGATTGCGGATATAGTTGACGGTGCCGATGACCTGATCGGTCGCCCGGTCACGGCTTTTGGTCGCATATTCCATGGTCATGAGCTATCGGTCCTCTCGCACGGTCTTCGCCATTGCCGGCCATGGCAGTCCGGCCCGGACGGCCGCTACCACCATTTGGTAGGTGACGCGGCCGGCGCGGTCACATCAACATGGCGACGCTGGTCAGGACCGCCCGGATCAGGTCACCCTGCCCCAGCGTACTGGTCTTGCTGTAGATTTTCTTGGAATAGAAGCGAGCCGTCTGCTCGGTGATCTGCATCTGCTGCGCCGCGCCAGCCAGGCTCGCCCCGCTGACCAGCAGGGCGGCAAGGTCCGCTTCGCGCTTGGTCAGGCCGAACAGTTCCTGCAGCGCACGCGCCCTTTCCTCCGTCACGTCCTTCGTCGAGCGGCCGGCGAGATACAGCGCCGCCACGGGCGTCGCCGCGCGCGGGACCAGCGTCGTGCGCAGCGGCACCAGCAGGGCGTCGATCGGCCCGTCGCTGCTGACGATGGGATCGCCCTGCCCGCTGCCCGCGACGATGGTCGCCACGGCATCGCGCAGCGCGGCTTCGAGCCGGGGGGACTGGAGCCGGACGCGATCGCCCGCACCCATCGCCGTGCCGCCGATCGCCGCAACGATCGCCTGCGCACGCGCGTCGATGGACACGATGCGGGCTTCCCCGTCGAGCAGGACGCAGCCGAACCCCAGCGCAGCCGTGATCCGGGCGGCCACCTCGTCCCCGATCTGCGCCTTTTCGATCGCGGCGAAGCTCCGCAGGCTGAGCGCGAGATGCGGCGCCAGTGCGTCGAACAGGCGGTCATGCTCGGGCGTGAAGTCGCCGGCTGCGGCGCGCTGGCTTATCGTTACCCAGGCATCGTACCCGCCCGGGGCGGTGATGTGGAGGCAGCGTATCCATTCCATGCCCGCCGGCTGGAGAAACTGCCTGTAGAAGGGATGCCGATCGACCTCGGCCATGCCTAGCAGGGCGGGGGCATCATACCAGCGGCCCGGTTCCATCGCATAATAGGACAGCGGATCGCCCTTCTGCCCGAAGGCGTCGTAGAGCCGACCCACCGTCTCCAGATCGCCATCCGCATCGACGAATTTGACCATCCCGCCAATCGGTCCCGGCCGGCGGAACAGGATATTGGCATAGCGCGCATCGACCGCCCGGCGCAGCGCCGCCAGCAGGCCAAGCCAGGGCTGCGGCTCGAACGGACCCTGATGCACTTTCAGGATCAGGTCGGACAACAGGCCTTCGCTCATCATGTCGGCACATTCCCATCCTGTGAGCCAACAGGCAATGATGCTGCGGCATTGGGCGGCATCGCTCCGTCTTCTATAACCTGGTTAGTTAGCGCTATCCGTCGCTATCAGTCTTGGCTACAGCTTTCGCGAACCAAGATGAGGACGGAATGAACGCGACAATCACGGGCATCGGCATGTCGAAGGTGGGGCGCAATCTGAATCGCCCGGCGATGGAGCTTTTGCTGGATGCGGCATTGGAAGCGATGGCCGATGCCGGCCTGACGCGAGACGATATCGACGGCATCACCACCTATCCCGGCCGCGCTGCCGGGTCGCCCGGCATGTCGCCGCTGGGCGTCGGTGAACTGCGCAATGCGTTGGGCCTCAAGACCCGCTGGCACTGCGCGACGCCGGAAGGCCCGGCGCAGACGTCGGGCATCATGACAGCCGCGCTGGCGGTGATGACCGGGCAGGCGCGCCACGTCATCGCCTTCCGCGCGCTCACTGAAAGCTCGTCCCAGACGCCCGAGCGGCGCGCGAGCCTGCCGATGGGCGGCACCGGGCGCGTCGGCGGGTGGTTCAGCTGGTATCTGCCGGTCTATGCCATGTCGGCGACGACCTGGGCCGCCTGGGCCGCGACCCGCATCTTCCACGAATTCGGCATGACGCGCGATCATCTGGGCATATTGGCGGTCAACCAGCGCGCCAATGCGAACAAGAATCCGCGCGCGCTGATGCACGGCAAGCCGATGACGATCGAGGATTATCACGCCGCGCGCATGATCTCCTCCCCTCTCGGCCTGTTCGATTGCGACGTGCCGATCGACGGCGCCTGCGCGATCATCATCTCGGCCGCCGACGCCGCGCGCGACACGCGCAAGACGCCGCTGCGGATCGAGGCGATGGGCAGCGCCATGAACGGCAAGGAAACCTGGGACCAGCAGCCCGACCTGACGCAGATGACGTCGCACGATGCCGCCGCCGACATGTGGGCGCGCACCGACTTCAAGCCCAAGGACGTGGACATCCTCCAGACCTATGACGGGTTCAGCATCTTCATCCCCATGTGGATGGAGGCGTTCGGTTTCTGCGGCCGGGGCGAGGCCAAGGACATGATCGCGGCGGGCGACACCGCGCTCACCGGCCGGCTGCCGACCAATACCGGCGGCGGGCAGCTGTCGGCCGGCCGCTTGCACGGCTTCGGGCATCTGCACGAAGCCTGCCTGCAGCTGTGGGGCGAAGGCGGCGAGCGACAGGTGCCCGACGCCAGGGTCGCGGCGGTCGGCATGGGCGGCGGGCCGCTCGCCGGATCGCTGCTCGTCGTCCGCGATTGATGCGCGAAGCGATGCGGGAAAAGGGCGTCGTGGGGCTTATCTTCGCCCTCTGGGTCGCGGAGATCACCGGCTCGTTCGAAACGGCGATGATCTATGCGGCGCTGAAAGCGCTGATCGCCGATTTCAAGGACCCGGTGCTGGTCGGCTGGCTGGTGACAACCTATCTGTTGATCGGTGCCGGTGCGGCGGCGATGGCGGGCCGCCTCGGCGACATTTACGGGCGCCGGCGCGTGCTCATGATCCTGCTGGCGGTCGGCGTGATCGGATCGCTGATGAGCGCTTTTTCGGTCAATTATGCCATGTTGCTGGCGGGCCGGGCACTGCAGGGGCTGACCGGCGCGATCTTGCCGCTGACGATCGGCCTCGTGCGCGAAAACATGCCCAGGGAACGGGTGCCGATGGGGATCGGCCTGATGATATCAGGCGCGTCCGCGGGCACGGCGGCAGGGCTGGTGATCGGCGGCATGATCGTCGATCATCTGTCCTGGCATGGCGTGTTCATGGCGAGCGCCGTCTTCGCTGCGGTCTCCTTCGTCCTCACCTTCGCCCTTGTCCCGCGATCGACGCCCCGCCCCCGCGACGCGCCGCTCGACTGGCTGGGCGGCATGTTGTTCGTGCCGGCGATCCTGGCGCTGCTGCTCGCCATCAGCAATGGACCCAAATGGGGCCTTTTCGACGCGCGTACGCTGGCGACGCTCGCGGGCGGCATCGTCCTGTTCGCGCTCTGGATCCGCCAGAGTCTGCGCGCGGTCGATCCGATGTTCGACGTCCGACTGTTCCGCCATCGTCAGGTGGTGGTCGCGAATCTCGCGACGGCGCTGGTGGCGATGGGCACGCTGCAGATCACCCTCGTCTTCTCGGTCCTGCTGCAGGCGCCGAAATGGACGATGATCGGCCTGGGCGCCAGCGCGACGCTCGCGGGCCTCGCCAAACTGCCGTCCAATGTCGGGTCGCTGTTCGCTGGGCCGCTCAGCGGCTGGCTGACCCAGCGGCACGGCGGGCGAATCGTCATGATCATAGGCGGGCTGGTGACCAGCGCTGGCTGGCTGCTGACGATGGTGTCGCACGATTCGATCCTGATGATCACCATCATCCTGTGCATCATCTCCTTCGGCGCGACGATGCTGTTCGCTGTCGGCCCGACGATCCTGATCGGCGCCGTCCCGCAGGACCGGACCAGCGAGGCGGCCGGCATGATGACCGTCGTGCGCCAGGCGTCGCTTGGCATCGGCGCGCAGATCGTCACCATCTTGCTCGCGACGGATACCGTCATCGCGCCTGAAGGCGGCGCGCGCTATCCGACATCGGGCGCCTTCATGCTGACCATGGGCGTGATCGTGGCGCTCAGCCTCGGCGCCACCGCGCTGGCGCTGGCGCTGCCCAAAGGCAAGCAGGTGGACATGTAATTCAAGGGAGGGGCGGATGGACCTGGGTCTGACGGGCAAACGCGTACTCATCGCAGGCGCCGGCGGCGACGTCGGCCGTGCGACCGCCCTTGTGCTGGCGCGCGAGGGCGCGGTGACCACACTGGTCGGGCGCACCCGCAAAACGCTGGAGGAGACGGCGGCGCTCGTCAGAGATCTGGGCGGCGTGGCGCATGTCGTGCCGGGCGATGCCGGATCGAGCGAAGCCGTCACCGCGATCGTCACGAAGGCAGTAGAGATCATGGGCGGGCTGGACGCGCTCGCGAACACCATCGGTCCCTTCCCGAGCAAATGGCGCGAGATACCCGGTTTCGATCCGCTCTATGGCAATGACGAAAGCTGGGCCGATAATTTCCAGGCGGTCTTCATGGGGCCGGTACGGCTGGTGCGCGAATGCCTGATGCTGATGAAGCGGAACCGCCATGGCGCCATCGTCACGCTGGCGGCCAATTCGGCCAAGCATCATAGTGCGGGGACTGCGCAATATGCCGCGATGAAGGCAGCGCTGGCGCACATCACTAAAAATTGGGCGCGCGACGCGATTCGATCAGGCGTACGGGTCAACGCCGTGCTGCCGGGCTGGATTCGCACCGCTGCGGTGGACAAACGGATCGCCGCAGAGGTCGCACGGGAAGGTCTGTCAGACAAGGCGATCGAGCAGAAGCTGATCGAGGCACATGAAAATGTTTTCTGGTCGGGCCGCATGGGGGGCGTGGAGGAATATGCCCAGGTCATCGCATTCCTGCTTTCCGACCGCGCATCCTATGTGAACGGCGTATTGCTGTCGGTGGATGGCGGATCGGCCGCCGGCTGAACTGGAACCAAGGAGAGTGACATGTCCGAACCCAAGGAAAAGCTGACCGGCCTCGCCCGGCGCGAGCGCACTGGCAGCGAGAAGCGCGCGATCGGCGTCGGCCATATCCAGCGCATGTTGCCCGGCACGCCCAATGGCCAGCATGGCGGCGCCATCCCGCCCGGCACCTTTTCGGGCGATACCTCGCTGATGGCGATGGAGGACAGCTACTGCGACATGTGGGACCGGGACGAGGTGATCCCGCACCGTATGCGCAGCCTGTTCAACGTCAGCCTGATGATCGGCGTCGGCAATGTCGGCAATCAGTTCGAGCTGCAATTCCATGCGCCGGGCGCCGTCTACAACGGCGCGACGGTGGCGGAGCTGGAGGCGATCATCGTCCATGCCCGCGCCTATCTCGGCTCGCCCTGCGCCGCCTGGGCGATGGTGTCGATCATGGCTGCGCTCGGCAAGCACGAGCTGATTGTCGACCTGCCGCCCGCCGACGTCGCGCGCAAGGAGAAGACCGGCAGCCAGAAGCGGGCGATCGGCCGCGCGGTACTGAAGGACATGGACCCGCAATCGCCGCTGATCGACCTGCCGGACGACGCCATGCCCAAGGATGTGTTCGCACCGGAATTCGAATATATGGTCCTGGAAAATGTCTATTACGACCTATGGGACCGTACCGAGGTGCTGGACCGCAAGATGCGCAGCGTCGTCACGCTCGGCCTGTTGATTGGCCTCGGCAACCAGCCCGCCATCGCCGACCATGTGCCGATTGCGCTGCGCAACGGGCTGACCGTGCCGGAACTGGAGGAGCTGGTCTATCAGGCCGCGACCTATCTTGGCTATGTGTCGGGCGGCACCGCGCGCGCCACGATCGGCCGCGCGCTCAGGGAAGCCGGCGCGCTCTGACATAAGATCATGCAGGAGAGGAAGAGACGATGCTGAACTATGCGACAGTAGGCTCGAACAAATTGCCCGAGGCGCTGGGCTTCTACGACGCGCTGCTCGGTTCGATCGGCTGGGGCAAGATCTTCGATCATGCGTCGGGTGGCCGCATCTACGGCAAGCCCGGCGTCAGCTGGTTCGGCGTGCTCGCGCCCGCGAACGGCGAACCCGCGACGGTGGGCAATGGCTCCATGTCCGGCTTCGGGCTCGAGTCCGCCGATGCGGTCCATGCCTTCCACGCCAAGGCGCTGGCGCTGGGCGGCACCGACGAAGGCGCGCCCGGCAAGCGCGGGGGCGAGAATTCGCCGGCCACCTTCGGCTATTTCCGCGACCTCGACGGCAACAAGCTGTGCGCCTATCATTTCGCGATGCCGGTAGGGTGAACGGGCGGGCGGGCGGCGCAGTCAGCCGTCCGCCATATGGCGCGCGAAGGCGTCGGCCCAGTCGGGATGCCAGCGGGACAGGGCCGGGCGGTTCTCTATGACGTCGCCGACCGCCCAGGCGATGCGCTTTTCGTCCTGCTCGCGCGTCGTCTCATTGTCCTGGCATAATATATAGAAGTCGCCGCGCACTATGCCTTCCAGCATCCGGTCGACGACCTGATCGGCCGTCCAGGCGCCGGGTGGCTGCTGCGCGACGCGCCGGGCGATCATGCCCGTGTAAGTGAAGCCGGGGATCAGCAGATGCGCGCTCACCTGTCCGCCCTTCTGCCGCAGCGTATGCGCCAGCCCCTCCGTCAACGCCTTCACGCCCGCCTTGCTGACATTATAGGCGGTGTCGCCCGGCGGCTGGGTGATGCCCTGTTTCGATCCGGTATTGATGACGAGGCCGGGCGCGCCGCTCTCTACCATCGCGGGCACGAAAGCCTGGACCCCATGGACCGGCCCCATGAGGTTGACGCCCAGCACCCGGTCCCACCCGTCGGGATTGGTCAGCGCGTCGCCCCCGCCGCCGATCCCCGCATTGTTCATCAGCACGGCGACGGGGCCGATTTCGGCCGCGACCCGGTCGGCGAACGCGATCATGGCGGCGCGATCGGACACGTCGACGTCGACCGCCAGCGCGTCGTCGCCCAATATCGCCGCCGCTTCGTCAAGCCCCGCCCGGTCAGCTATGCAGACTCTCATGCCCAGGCCCGCGAAGCGCCGGGCGGCGGCCAGACCGATCCCGCTCGCGCCGCCGGTGACCACGGCAACCCTCCCGGAAGCAAGGGCCGGATGCATTGCGCTGTCGATCATGTCCTGTCTCCCCGCCCGCCGAGTCTCGCGCCCGCCGGCTCGATCCAGCCTTTAGCAGGCTTTGCCGGCGATCAAACGGTGCTCAAGGCCATCGGCGAAGGTCGCCGGCGCCATTCGTGCCAGCAGATCGCCATCAGCAGCAGCGCGCTGGTGCCGATCCCGGCGAAGGCAAGCAGGAACGCGCTCTCCGCGGGATGCTGGTCGCCCGACGGCAGCGTTACGCGGGAGATGCTGAGAAATATGCCCATGAGCTGCACGCCGACCGCCGTCGCCACGCCCCTCAGCATCATGATGGCGCCGGTCACTTCGCTGCTGCGTCCGACCGGTGTCTGTTCCAGCGCCAGCGTCGGCAGTCCCGTCATCAGCACATAGGCGGCGAACGAGCAGAGCATCGAAATGGCGACAACATGCCACAGCGTATCGTGGAAGCCGATCAGGGCGATCCAGCCCAGCCCGCCAAGCCCCGACCCTATCGCCAGCACGAGCGCCGATCCATAACGGGCGGACAGCCAGCCGCTGAGCGGCGAGGCGATCCCCGCAGTCAGGCTGGACGGGATTTTGAGCATTCCCGCCAGGGTCGCGCTGAGGCCAAGGCCGATCCCGGTCGCGCTCGGCTGTTGCATTAGCAGCATGAACAGGAACGCGGTCTGCACCAGTCCGACGCTCGCCAGGCACATGCCCCCGAACGCCAGCGCGATCGACCGGTTGCGCAAATGGCGCAGATGGACGAGCGGATGCCGGCAGCGCAGCTCATGCCCGATCCAGATCGCGAGCAGCGTGGCGCCGGTCGCCAGCAGGGCGGCCGTCCACAGCAGGTCGGCATCCTTCCTGAAGCCCGTCGATACCGCCAGCAGCACCAGCGCGACACCGGGCGCGAACAGGATCGCGCCCAGATAGTCGAACCGCTCGCCTGCAACGGCGGCACCCGCGCTGCGTGGCAGGACCGCGAACAGTATCGGCAGCAATGCCAGCGAATAGAGGCTGGTGAAGACGAACATCGACTGCCAGTGACCGGCATCGCTCAAATAGCCGCCCAGCAGGAAGCCCATGCTGGAGCCGACACCGAAGGCGCCCGTCATGCATCCGATCCAGAAGGGCGACTTGTGCGGTACGACGACTTCGCGCACGATGCCGAACACCAGCGGCAGCAACGCGCCCGACGCGCCTTGCAGCGCGCGCCCGGCAATGATCAGGCTAGTGGAAGATGCGACTGCGCTGACAAGCGAGCCGATGCCGCACAACAGCACCGCGATCAGGATGATACGCCGCCGGCCATAGGCGTCGCCCAGCCGGCCGCCGATCACAGCCATGACGACGGACCCCAGAAGATGCGCGGTGATCAGCCAGCTCGCGGTGGACAGGTCGCCCAGATCGCGAGCGATGCCGGGCAGCGCGGTATAGACCATGCTCGATTCGAACGAACTGAGCACCTCCGCCAGCACGAGCACGAGCATGACCAGCAGCACGCCCGGCGGCGTGCGCCCCGACGGGCCGTCCTGCGGCGTCGCGCGCCCCGCGTTCATGCCACCGACACGCCGCCATTGACGCTGAGGACCTGGCCGGTCGTCTTGGAAGACAGGCGGCTCGAAAGGAACGCGACCGCATGGGCAACATCCACCGCATCGGCGACGCCCAGCCGGGCCTTGTTCACGGCCTTAGTGAACAGTTCGCGCGAAAATTCGCGCGACATCACCCGATCATAGGCGCGTGTGCCGGTGGTGATGGAGGGGCTGACGCAGTTCACGCGAATGCCGTTTCGGCCCTCCTCGACCGCCAGCACCTTGGCAAATTGCGCATTGGCCGCCATGCCGCCGCCGATCACCGATTCGCCGGGCGTGGGCACCTTCATCGCATCGGAAATGACCGACAGGATGGAGCCGCCGCCATTTTTCTTCATCAGCGGCACGGCATAGTGGCAGCTCTCGATGAAGCTCAGGAACAGGGCACGGGTCGTGTTCATCCAGTCCTGCGCGGTCATGGTGGCGAACCGCTGCGGACCGTTCCCGGGCAACATCGTGTGCACGAATATGTCGAGCCGCCCGAACAGCGCCTCAACCTGCGCGAACTGTGCCTCGATCTGCCCGTCGGCCAGATAGTCGCACCGCACGAATTCGATCTGCGCGCCGGGCGAGGCCAGCCGCAACCGATCGCGCATGGCGATGCCGTCCGCCTCCGTCCGCGCGCTGATGGCAAGGCCCGCAAGGCCGGACGCCACCATCATCTCCGCCGCGCGCGCGGCGATGCCGGAGGTCGCGCCGTTGATGAGCGCCACCTGCCCCGCGAACAGGTTTGGGCCGAAGGGGTTGTCGATCGAAGCTTCCGTCATTGTCTGTCAAAGCGGATACCCGCTTCCTCCCTGTCCCAGGTGAAGGCGGTCTTGCCTTCTTCGCGCAATTGATTCTTCAGCACCTTGCCGGTCGGCCCGCGCGGCAGTTCCTCGCGGAATTCGACATATTGCGGCACGGCGAAATAGGGCAGCTCGTCGATCGACCAGCGGCAGAGCGCTTCCTCGCTCACCGGATTGTCGGGATCGAGCTCGATCGTGACCTTCACATCGTCCTCGCCGATGGGCGAGCGGACGGAATGAACCGCGACGTCGCGGACTGCGGGATGCTTGCGGAAGATCGCCTCCACCTCCAGCGTCGAGATATTCTCACCCCTGCGGCGGATATAATCCTTCTTGCGGTCAACGAAGTAGAGATAGTTGCTCTCGTCCACCTTGCCGATATCGCCGGTATGGAACCACATGTCGCGGAACGCCTCGATCGTCGCGTCGTGCCGGTTCCAATAGCCCCGGAACATGATGTTGGGGCGGTTGGGGCGACAGAGGATTTCGCCGGCCTCGCCGGCCCGCATGGGGTTGCCGGCATCATCGGCGATCATCACGTCGAAATCATAGCCGACCTTGCCCGAACTATGCCCCGGCCCGACATCGTCGCCGGCCTTCAGCGTGGCGATGGTGCCCGCCTCGCTCATGCCATAGGCGCGCGCGCCCGCACCCTTGGCGCCGAAGCGTTCTTCCCATTTGCGAACCGTGGCGGGCGGGAAGGGCGCGGCATTGACCTGGCGCAACTGCCCGAAACAGGCGGCGGCATCCTCGCTGTCGGGCGCGTTGGCAATCAGCTCGACCATCGAGCCGAGCATCCCCACCACCGTCGCGCCCGAACGGCGGATTTCGGGCCAGAAACCAGAAACGCTGAATTTCTCGACAATGGCGGCGCGCGCCTGCGCGATCAGCGCGCCGCCCACGATCACGCCGATGGCGTTCATATGGAACAGCGGCAGCGGGCTGAACACCACATCCTCGCGCCGGATGCGGCCGTTGATGAAGCCGTTCCAGCCCATGTTGCACACCTGGTTGTGCGGGATCATGCAGCCTTTCGACTTGCCGGTCGTACCCGACGTGTAGACCAGCATCGACACGGTGCCTGGCAGCGCCTCGTCGGGTATCGTCTCGAAGCGGCCGGTGCGCAGGTCCGCGAACGGACGATAGGTCACCCGGCCGCCCCCCGCCTGCGGGTCGCCGCCCGTCACATAGACCTGGGCCAGATCGGGCAGCCGATCCTCGACCTCCGCCAGCCGCTGCTGTATGCGCGCGTCGGCGACGACGATCCGCGCGCCGCAATCGGCAATCTGGCCCACCAGATATTCGCCCTTGAAGGCCGTATTCACCGGCGCGAAGATCGCGCCGATCTTGTTCAGCGCAAACCAGGTGGCGACGATCTCGACACCGTTGAACAGCAGGGTAGCGACCGCCTCTCCGGCCTTCACGCCCGCTTCGATCAGCCCGTGCGCGATCTGGGTGGACAGGCGATCGACATCCGAGAAACTGTAGGTCTCCCCGGAAAAGTCCAGGAATATCCGGTCGGGCGCCTCGTCCACGGCGCGTTTGAGCGCGGCATTGATACTGTCCTGCGGCGGTTCCGCATAGGGGCTGAAAGTCACCTGGCATCGTCTCCCGACGGTGCCGCCGGCGCTGCTGCGCCCGTCATGCGGTCACCTTCTTCTGTTTGGCCGCGATCAGGGCGTCGGCATCGACCTTGTACAGCTTCATCGCATTGCCGCCAACGATCCGCGCACGATCTTCCGCCGGCAGCGTGCCGAAGGATTCGGCGATCCATTTGCGCGAATTGGGATAGGTGGAATCGGGGTGGCAATAGTCCGATCCCCACATGATCCGGTCGGAGCCGACCGCCTTCGACACATATTCCATGATCGTCGCGCCTTCAAACTGGGTCGATGCCCAGATATTCTCGCGCACCACCTGGCTCGGCAGGCGATCGACGCCGCCTGCGCGGGCGCCGATCTTGGTCATGAAATGCTCCATCCGATGGACGAAATGCGGCAGCCAGCCGATGTCATTCTCCGCCGACACGACCTTGAGCCGCGGGAAGCGGTCGAAGATGCCGCCGACGATCATGTCGGCCAGCCCCGCCTGTATCTCCATCGGCAGCATGAAGAAGGTCAGCCGGCCGCCGGTGAAGGCGACCTCGCCGCGCACCTGCAGGTCATGCAGGACGAGCGGCACGTCCATCTCCTGCGCGGCCGCCCAGAAGGGGTCGAACTGCGGCTGGCCAAAGCCGCCCTCCCCCGGCGATCCGGTGACGAGCGCGCCGCGCAGGCCCATCTTCACCGAATCCTCCAGGTCCCGGATGCCTTGCGCCACGTCATGCAGGCTGACGACGCCCACGCCGACCAGACGGTTGGGCGAATGGCTGCAATAGTCGGCAAGATAGCCGTTCACCGCGCGGAAGCAGGCGGCCTTGAGCTCCTCATCCTTCGCCGCGAGCATGATCATGCCCATGGTCGGGAACAGGAGCTCGCCATCGACGCCGTCGAAATCCTGGTCGACCAGGCGCTGCGCCGGGTCCCATATCTGCTTGGGCGCCGCCTCGAAGCCCTGCGGTTCGAATTCCTTCCACTTCCTGGCATCGTGCAGATAGCCCGCACCGAACAGGCGAGTGACCGGGATCGGCTTCAGATCCTCGAAGACGTAGAATTCGCCCTTCTGACCGTTCAGGTCCCTTACGGTGGTCGGCGCGCGGTTGCGATATTTCAGCTCCAGCCGCTGCTGCCACATTTCGGGCGGCTCGACGATGTGGGAATCAGCCGAGAAGATAATCTCCTGCATCATATTTCTCCTGCTGCGACGCGGATCATTGGCCGCCCCCGAAACGGACCGTCGCCGACACGCCATATGTGGCCGGATCGCGGAACCGGCCGTTGACATAGCCGAAGCTGGGCACCGCCAGCGCGCTCACCAGGTCGCGATTGTCGAGGATGTTGCGGCCGAACAGCGCGATTTCGTATCGGTCGTCGGCGAACTGGACCGCAACGCGCGCATTCAGCACGCCCGAGCTTTTACGGGTCGTATAGGGGAGAATCGCCGCGGGGCTGAAATCATCGTCGAGCGCGGTAAAGCCGGTCCAGCTGTAGTTGGCGTTGGCCTTGAGCCCAACCGAGCCGAACTGCCGGCTATAGTCGCCGCTGATCGAGAATTGCGATTTGGAGACGCTGGAAAAATAGCTCTGGCTGAGGTCCGCGCCCGTCGCGAAGTCAAGATAGCGGTCGAATTTCGGCCGCACGATCGCGCCGTTCAGCGTCGCGGTCAGCCCGGTCGCGACCTCGACGGTCAGGTCCGCTTCCAGCCCCCAGATCGTGACCGACGCCGCATTCTGGACGATGGTCGCCAACTGGCCTGGAGACCCGACGATGACGCTCGCCTGATAATCCTTGATCTTGGTGTAGTAGGCGGCCGCGTTGAAGCGGGCGCGGTTGTCCAGAAACTGGCTCTTGAAGCCGACCTCATGCTGGTAGGACACTTCCGGGCGGAAAGGCGTGAACGACACCGGGGTGATGATCGCGCGCAGATTTTCGCCGCCCGAACGGAAACCCTTGCTGGTCTTGATATAGAGCAGCACCGACTCGGTCGGCTTATAGTCGACGCCCGCCGTGTAGGAGATGCCGTCGAACGAATCGCCGCGCTGGTAGACGCAGTTGCCCAGCGCGTCCGTCGGCGCCGCGCCGACCGTCGGATAGAGGCAGGTCACCCCGCCCGCGAACAGATTATTGTCGAATGCCTGCGCGTATGTCGCCCTGCGGTTGTTGATCTTGATCCGCTTGTCATCGACCGAATAGCGCAGGCCGCCGGTCAGCGAGAGTGCGTCGGTCACATGCCATGTGCTCTGGCCATAGATGCCCCACGCATCGGTCTCGATTATGCCGAGCAGCGTGGTTGCCGGGCCGACGCCGAAGGTCACGCCCGAAAAGGCGCGGTCCCAGCCGCTTTCGCGCAGATAGCTGACGCCGGTCGCGAAATCGATCGTGTCGTCGGCTGCCTTGCCGGTAACCTGGAACTCGGCCGATGTCTGTTCCAGGTCCTGGTTCTGGTCAGTGAAATGGCGCGAGCCCACCGATCCGTCCAGGTCGAGCGCATTGTGCGATACGGTGTGGCGATGGCCGGTGATGAACTTGATCGCGCCGAACGACGTGTCTAGGATCACGCGGCCATTATAGGTGCGGGTGCGCACGCTGTTGTTGCTGACGTCGTTGACCGAAATGAAGTCCGGGTCTTCCCGGTTCAGTCGCAGATAGGCATCGATGTCGGCGGTCGTCATGCCCAGCTTCTTGAGATCGCCTTCCAGCGCGCCGCCGGGATAGAGATAGGTCAGGCGCTGTGCATATTGATTGCCATGGTCGCGATAGGATTCGGCCGAGAGGATGACTTCCAGGTCCTCGACCGGGCGGAACGCCGCCTTGACGCGCCAGGTCAGCGAATCGCGGTCGTCAAATTTCGTGCCCTTGCGCCCGCCGATATTGTTGAAGAACCCTGCATCCGTCAGCAGGCCGTCGCGGTCATATTTCTTGATCGCACCGCGGATCGCGACCTTGTCTGGGATGACGGGTATGTTGACGACGGCGGTACCGCTGCGTTCGTTGAAGCGGCCATAAGTGCCCTGCACCATCCCGCCGAAATCGCTGAAGTCGGGATCGTTCGAATTGAGCAGCAGCGCGCCGCCGGTCGTGTTGCGCCCGAACAAAGTGCCCTGCGGCCCCTTGAGAACCTGGACGTTCGACACGTCGAGCAGGTCCATGCTGACGCCGTAGGAGCGCGCCCAGTACATATCGTCGACATAGACGCCGACCGACGGGTCCACCGTGGCCAGCGAGTCGTTCTGCACCTGCCCGCGCAGCGTCAGGTAGAGCGAGGAGGCAGCGCTCTTGGTCACCGTGGCGTTGAAGCCGGGGGTGAGCCGCGCGATATCCTCGACCTTGAGCGCATTCTGCGTTTCCAGCCCGCGCCCGCTGAAGGCCGTGATCGCAACCGGAACATTCTGGAGATTTTCCTCGGCCTTGCGCGCCGTGACGACGATATCCATCAGTCCGCCATCGGCGTGTGGCGCCTGCCCGACACCGCCTGATTGCGCCAGGGCCGGCGAACTCAGCGCCGTCATGCAGGCAAGGCTCCACCCAGTCAGATACCGCATCATCCCCTCCTCTTATATTTTCCAAGGCACGGGTTTTTCCCGCAGATTATTTTCTAATATATTGTTTTAAAGTCTTATTTTTTCACCGGCAGGCTCAACCCACCGCCTGGAGTGGTGCCGGCACATCAGCGCGTGCCGCCAACTCGACGTCATAGAGCGCCATGACATTACCCCCGACGATCGCCGGACGGTCCTCGGCCGGAATGGTGCTGAGCGCATCCTCCAGATGCTGGCGCGAATTGGGCCAGGTGGAATCGGGATGCGGATAGTCCGACCCCCACATCACCCGCTCCTTGCCGAACACCCGCGCGACATATTCCAGGTTCGCCTGACCTTCGAACTGGAAGGTCGCCCACAGATTGCGCTTGGCATAGTCGCTCGGCATCATCTCGAGGTCCCACTGGGTCCCCTCGGCGACATAGCGCTTGCCCAGCTGCTCCCAGCCATGGTCGAGCCGGTACATGAAGTGCGGGAACCAGGAGATGTCATTCTCCGCCGAGATGAATTTGAGGCCCGGGAAACGATCGAAAACGCCGCCCAGGATGAGGCCGGCCAGCGTCGCCTGCACTTCCATCGGCAGCAGGAAGAAGCCCATCACGCCGAGCGGGTTGACGAACGCAGCCTTTTCCCGCGAGACCAGGTCGTGCATCGTGATCTTGACGTCCATCTCCTGCGCGGCGGCCCAGAAGGAATCATACATCCGGGCGCTGAAATCCTGCCCCGCCGGTGGATTGCCCGTGACCATCGCGCCCTTCAGACCAAGCGTGCGCAGGCGCTCCAGCTCCTTGATCGCCGCAGGAATATCGTGGAGGCTGACGGCGCCCACGCCGACCAGGCGGTTCGGGGAATGGCTGCAATATTCGGCCAGCCAGCTATTCATCGCGCGGAAGCACGCGGCCTTCAGGTCGTCATTGGCGATGCGGAACAGCATCAT
>JBEVME010000076.1:0-15066 GCA_040508785.1 Sphingobium sp. | reverse complement strand
CGTTGACGCGGCGGGCGGCGCAATCGCGCCGCACCGGGCTTTCGTTCGGCCGGGAATCGCCCCGTAACCGCCCGTCCGGCCGCGCCGCCGGCGCGGCGCCGACGGCCATGGCCACCAGCGCCAATTCGCGCGCCGACTGGTCCAGTCGAGCGTCGACGATGCGGGTGCGATAGCTGTCGAGATAGAAAAAGCCGCCGGCCAGCAGCGCGAGAGCGAACACGTTGACCGCAAGGATGCGTGGCGTCAGGCTGACGCGATCCGTGCCGAGCCGCCGCGGCCCCGGCTCATTCCTCGGAGAATCGGTATCCGGCGCCATAGAGCGTGTCGATCGCGTTGAATTCGGGGTCTGTTTCACGGAATTTCCGGCGCAGCCGCTTGATGTGGCTGTCGATTGTCCGGTCGTCGACATAGACATCGTCCTGATAGGCGGTGTCCATCAACTGGTTGCGGTTCTTGACCACGCCAGGCCGCTGCGCGAGCGCTTCCAGGATCAGGAACTCGGTGACCGTCAGGGTTACGTTGCGGCCTTTCCATTTCACGCGATGGCGGGCCGGGTCCATCTCGAGCTGCCCGCGGACGATCGGGTCGGTCACCGGCTCTTCGGCTGCCGGTGTGATGCTGGTCGCCTCGGCCCGGCGCAATATCGCCCGAATGCGGGCGATCAGCAGTCGCTGCGAGAAGGGCTTGGAGATATAGTCGTCCGCGCCCATCGCCAGGCCCAGCGCCTCGTCCAGCTCATCGGCCTTGGACGTCAGGAAGATCACCGGCATCTGGCTCTTTTCCCGCAGCCGGCGCAGCATTTCGATCCCGTCCATGCGGGGCATCTTGATGTCGAATACCCCCAGATCGGCCGGATTGTCGACCAGCGCCTTGAGCGCGCCCTCGGGATCGGAATAGACCCGCGTCAGAAACCCTTCGGCCTGCAGCGCGATCGACACCGACGTCAGGATATTCTTGTCATCGTCCACCAGCGCGATGGTCGCCGTCATTGCCAGCCTCGTTGCGTCGCGGCGCCATGCTGTGCCGCCGCCGCAGCGTTAGACGATGCCCGGTTGAGCCGCAAGGAATGCGGCCCGCGCGCTCCCGCCAGCGCCTTTCGCTTTCGGCGGGCGCCGATCGGTGCTAATCCGTTACGATCAAGCGGGAGACATTCATCATGGGCATGTTCGACGATCTTCTGGGAAACATGGGCGGTCTGGAGACGATCGCAGGGCAGATGGGCATGAAGCCGGAGCAGATGCAGGCCCTGATGAGCGAGATCGGCGGCAAGATTGCGAGCGGCGAGACCAATGTCGCCGCGCTTGCATCGGTAGCAGCCGAGCATGGCGTATCGGCGGACAAGCTGCAGGAGTTGCTCGGCAACTTCGGCGGGCCGGAAGCTATACTTGGCAAGCTGGGCGGCTTTTTCGACAAGGATGGCGACGGCAATCCGCTGAACGAACTGGGCGGCATCGCCAAGGGCCTGTTCGGCTGAGGGTCGAAAGCATGATCTGTTGGCGGTGCAGGCTTTGGCCGGAAAAACGATGTGCGCCTGCCAAGCCATCAAATTGTACCGATTTGGCAAAGATGACAGGCATCGTCAGGGTCGCATACCCCATTCGTGGTATGCCCGGCATCAAAACGCTCTGCTAAAGGTCGCCAAACAGTTTGTTGATTATTGGGGGGATTATATGAAGCGCCAAGTTTTGCGCACCTGCGCGTCCATTTTGGCTCTGACAGGCTCTGTCGCCGTGACGCAGGCTTTGGCGCAAACCGTTGATCCGGTCACCGCGCCCAACCAGCCGGGCCGGGTTTACGTCCGGATGCTGATTGAAGATTATTTCGCACCGACGACGCAACAGCTCGCCGGCGTTCCGGTCGACAGCAGCTATGTGGCGCGCGATGCCGGGTTGGACATGTATCATGTTTCAGTCATACCCGAGATCTACAATTTCGACCCCGATGACGGCGGCGACGCGGTCATCAACACCAGCTCGAACATCCTGGGGACGCAGGTATGGGCTCGGTATCGCAATCAGGTTCTGGCCAATGGTCAGGATGCGACGCAACTGACCATCACCCTTCCTTGCCGCAGTAGCGGCCGGCGGTCGGTGTTTGAAAACGGCGCAGTAAATCCGGCGTCGCTGTTGGGACAGGCGATCCAGCAAGGCTATTACCAGCAGGCGCCGGCCGGTGTGGATCACGCGGCATTCGACAATATCGACGCCATATATTCGAGCCCCTATTCGGTGTCGTTCAATGGTAGCGGCGCCGATGATGTTTTCAGCGCCTATGAACAGTTTTTGGAGGCCGACTCGACCCAGGGGCAGTGGAGCTATGGCGGCACGGTAAACGCCAATGGCCAGGTGGTGCAAAATCCGTTCACCAGCTCGCAGCTGCTTTCTTCTGTCTATGGCTGCTCGGTCAGCAGCGCGGGCGTCAATCCGCTGGTCGGCAATGCGCAGAGCCTGCAGCACCAGATGGTCGAGAACGCGCTCGATTTCACCCAGCCGACGCTGGGTATCGACGAGGCACCCTGGGGGATCGGCCTGCGCATAGGCCGCACCAACCGCCAGGGCGCGGTCGGCACGGTCTATGAAGGCCGCATCAACCGCGCCTTCCGCCTGGGCGAGGGCAACCGTGCGCTGATCAGCCTGGATATCCCGGTCAGTTATGAAGATGTCAAGGGCGTGCGCACGTTGCGCGCATCCGCCGCGCTTGCCGCGCGGGTGCCGGTGTCGCGTATCTGGAGCGTCGAACCGCGCATCGCCTACGGCTATGTCTATGCGCACGACCAGGGCCTGCGTGGACAGATGATGACGGGTACGGTGGCGAGCCTGCTCTTCTTCGACAACCTCATCGGGCGTGGCGCACTGACCATCGGCAACATGATCGGCTATACGAAGGTTCTGAAAGCCCAGCTCTACGACAACGATGTCGGCAACCGGACCAGCAACTTCGTCTTGCGCAACGGCCTGGCCTATGAGCTGCCGATCTTCGGCCGCGGCGTCGGCCAGCGGCAGACCTCGTTGCGCACCAGCTATGCGCTCACCAACTACATGGGTGACGATCTCTACACCGACACGCTGCACGAAGCGACGGTGTCGCTGGGCGTACGGACCCGCGGGAGCGACGTCCGCAACAGCTTCGAAGTGCTGCGGGTCGGCCTGATCGGCAAGTTCGGCGAGCACTATAAGAGTGGGCATGTGTTTATCGGCTATCGCTTCTGATCGAGCGACCATGACGATGCAGAGGGCCGGTGCGGGCAACGCGCCGGCCCTTTTGCTTTGCGCGGGAAAAGTTTTTTCACCTTGCCATCCAGCCGGTCGGCCGTCATTCGCAGCCCACCATCATTGGGCGTTATCCGCAGCATATGTGTGGGGTTTCGCCGGACAGGGGCAGGATAGTGACCGACGTGACGAGCCAGAAGCCGGTTCTGGAGCCTACGGGCGCGCTGAGCGTGGAGACGGTTTTGTCCGTTCGCCACTGGAACGAACATCTGTTCAGCTTCCGCATCACCCGGCCGGCCAGCTTTCGTTTTCGCTCGGGCGAATTCGTGATGATCGGCCTTCAGGGTCCCAACGGCAAGCCGCTGCTGCGCGCCTACTCGGTGGCCAGCCCCAGCTGGGACGAGGAGCTCGAATTCCTGTCGATCAAGGTCGAGGACGGACCGCTGACGTCCAAGCTTCAGCTGATCGAGCCGGGCGACCAGATCTATCTTGGCCGCAAGCCCACCGGTACGCTGGTGACCGACGCATTGCTGCCGGGCAAGCGGCTGTTCATGCTGTCGACGGGCACCGGTCTGGCACCGTTCCTCAGCCTGTCGCGCGACCCCGACGTCTATGACTTTTATGAGCAGGTGGTCGTGATCCATTCGGTCCGGCGAGTCAGCGATCTGGCATTTCATGACGAGTTGGCAGGCAAGCTGGCGGAAGACCCGCTGGTGGCGGAACAAGCCGCGACCCAGTTTCACTATGTGCCGACCGTGACCCGCGAGCCGTTCGACGGTCATAGCGTCCGCATCGACAAGCTGATGGACAACGGTGCCCTGTTCGAGGGCATTCCCGGCGAGGCGCGCTTCGATCCTGAGACCGACCGGGTCATGATGTGCGGCAGCATGGAGATGATCAAGCAGTTCGGCGCCTGGTTCGAGGAACATGGTTTCCCCGAAGGCTCCAACGCGGCCCCCGGCGCCTATGTCATCGAACGCGCCTTCGTAGGCTGAAGCGGCACCTTGGGGACAGGGTCAGGCGCCCGCCGGTCATCGATCAACCTGCACCGATGCCCGGTTCGTTTTTGATAAGCATGGGTCGCGCGGGGTCAGCTTCCAGTTTCAGCCGCAACGCTCTTATCACCACGCGCAAATAGTCAACATCTGCCACATGCGCCTTGCGCATAAAGCCACGACGGTGAACTGGCACCAGGAGCGTTACGGGCGAACTAAAATGGCCGGCCTCGACTACTGATGGCAGTCAAATCCACGGCGGAAATCATTCCAGACGTCCCCCGGCCTGTTCCCCGCGCGCAGCATCGCGCAGCACGTTCTTGAGGACCTTGCCGGCCGCGGACAGGGGCAGCCCTTCCACGAACGCGAAGCTGCGAGGGATCTTGTACCCGGCCAGCCGCTCGCGGCAATGATCGGTCAGAGCCTGCGTGCAAGGTGTGGCGCCGGCACGCGGCACGACCACCGCATGGACGCGCTCACCCCATTTGGGGTCCGGCACTGCGACCACCGCCAGCGCCGCCACGTCGGGATGGGTGGACAGGGCGCTCTCCACCTCGGCGGAATAGACATTCTCCCCGCCCGTGATGATCATGTCTTTCAGGCGATCAACGACGGTGACATAGGCTTCGTCGTCCATCCGCCCGAGATCGCCGGTGTGCATCCATCCGCCGCGCAATGCTTCCGCGGTTGCCTCGGGCATCTGCCAATAGCCCAGCATGACGGTAGGCCCGCGCACGACGATCTCACCGATCTCGCCGCGCGGCAGTTCGACATCGTCCGGCCCGACAATCTTGACCTCGGTCGTCGGAGTCGCTCGCCCAGCCGAACGGAGGCGACCGTTCGCCCGCGCTTCCGGTCCGTGATCGGCGGACGTCAGCACGGTGGCGCTGGGCGACAGTTCGGTCATGCCATAGGCCTGGACGAAATCGGCATTGGGGAAGGCGGCCATAGCCCGGTCGAGCGTCGCCGCGTCGATCGAGGAGGCGCCGTAGCGGATCTGGCGGACCGAGCGCATATCATAGTCGGCGAAGCGCGGATGATCGATCACCATGCGGATCATCGTCGGGACCAGGAACAGTTCGTCGATCCGCTCCCTGGCAATCGCCTCGATCACGGCCAGCGGTTCGAAGGCGGGCCGGAAGTGGCTGGCGGTGCCCGAAAAGAGCGCGATCAGCAGGCCGGAGAGCGCGCCGACATGGAATAGCGGCGCGACATGCAGGTTGCGCTCGCCCGCCGGGAAGCGCTGCGCCGCGATCGAGCCGAGCATCGACGCCGCGAAATTGGCGTGGCTGAGCATCACGCCCTTGGGAAAGCCGGTCGTACCGCCGGTGTAGAGGATCGCGGCGAGGGCATCGCCCCTCCGCAACGCATCCTCGACCGGAGCTGCATCATTGATCCAGCCGTCGAGCGGCGCGCCAGTTTCTACCAGATGCGCCAGGCTGGGGCTGGCCGCGCGGATGTCGGGCACGAGAGCGGCAAATTCGGGGTCGAAGATCAGGAAACGGGTCTGGCAGTTTTCCAGCGAATAGCCGATCTCGCCTGCGGTCCAGCGCAGGTTGACCGGATTGATGACGCCGCCCGCCCACCAGGTTCCCAGCAGATAGACCAGGAAATCGGTGCCGTTGCGCGCCAGCATCGCGACCCGGTCGCCCGGTTGCAGGCCGCGATCGCGCAGCGCGCCGGCGAAGCGGGCGACGCGATCGGTAAGCTCGCGCCAGCTCAGCGACGTGCTGGCGTCCGCAGCGGCCGGACTGTCGGCCGCCTGCCGGACCATGCGGTGAAGGCATTGCGTCAGGTACATCGCTCTCCCTGCCCGTTCGTTCTGCGTCGAACGGCTCTTCCGCCATCCGTTTCAGCACAGAAGAGGGGCGATGGGAACCTAGCTGTAGCGGAAATAGCGGTGGCTGACCTGATGCCCCTGTTCCTGGTCGCCCAGCCGCTCGACCGCGAGCGCGGCCTGGACCAGCGCCAGGACCATCAGCATCAGCCGCTGGTTGCGCGGGTCGGAATCATCGGGACGCGCGTCGAGATAGGCGAGCGCAGGCTCCAGCAGCGGCAGGCCCGCTTGATAGAATGCCTCCAGCGCGGCGTCGCTGGACACCAGGCGCGCCTCCAGCCGAGCCTGGCGTGTCGGCTTGGCCCAGTGGGCGACGAATGGAAGCAGGGCTTCGAAACCCGCCGGCAGATCGACCGCCTCGCTCATGCCGTCGCCCCGGCCGAATTGTCGGTCGCACGGACATAATTGTCGACCACGTCCATCACCTGGTTGATGAAATGGCGGCACATGGCTTCCTGCGACTGGAAACGGATCTTGTCGATCGCGCCGCTGCGCAGCCCGGCCTGGCCCGCCTCGACCAGTGCCCGATCCTCGACATGGACGTCCATCAGCGATCCGATCGCATATTCGCGCGCGAATTTCTCCGCCGCCGTCTTCGCCTCGCCCTGCCAGTACATACGGATGACGCTGCGTGTCCGTTCGGGGCCGAGCGGCCAGACCGTCTGGGTGAAGGCGCCGATCTTGCGCGGCAGCAGGAAGGTGTTGGGGAAGAAGGCGGTAAAATCGTTGGAGCCGACGATTCCCGCGCCGCCATCCTCCCGTCCGACGAAGGTCAGGCGCGCGGCGGCCGCCTCGATCTCGCCCGGCTGGAAATCGGGATTGCCCCACAGCGTCATCGCGCGGTGACGTCCCATGAACTTATATTCGCTGGCATAGCCGAACGGGTTGGCCGGCCCCGTTCCGCGCTTGCCGAGCGAACGGTCATGCACCCAGCGGACATGATAGACCTCCTGGAAATTGTCGAACAGCGTCTTCCAGTTGGCGTCGACCTCATAGGTATATTCGGTGAACTCCGTCGCGTCGGCGACGGCCAGTCCCTCCATCCATTCGGCCAGCGGCCCGAGGAAATCGCGCAGCGACTGGGCGGGCGCGGGATCGAGGTTGACGAACAGGAAGCCGGCGCAGCTTTCGAGCGAGACGCGCTTGAGGCCGCAGTCCTTCTTGTCGAGATCGAAGAAGCGATCCTGGTCCGGGACGGCCCGCAGCGACCCGTCGTTCGCGAAATTCCACATATGATAATGACAGCTGAAGGACGCCGCCTTGCCGCCATCATCCCATACCAGCTTCGTACCGCGATGGGTGCAGACATTGTGGAAGGCGCGAATCTCGCCGTCGGAACCATGAACGATCAGGATGGAGGCATTGGCTGCCTCGATCGGGCGGACGATATAGCTTTTCGGCTCGGCGACCTCGCTGACGCGGCCGATATGCAGCCAGTGGCGCTTGAAGATCGCTTCCTGCTCCAGCGCATAATAGGCAGGATCGACATAGGGAGCGACCGGCACGGGATCGGTCCCCAGATGGCGCAGCGCTTCGTTGGGGACGGCAGTGAAATTTCCGGCAGGCTTGTTCATGGCATCTCTCCGGCATGGGTGCGCAGCCGTTGAATCGGCTGTCTCTCATCATTCTGCCACTATCGCCAATAATGGACGCCGTGTCATCGATTCATTGTGTATCCAAGGTCGAAAAGCGTCGGCCGGACCTCAGGCCAGTCGTAACAGGCAGTCCGTCAGCCCCTGCGGATCGGAATAAAAGGGGGAATGATCGGTATCCAGCGCGAAGACGGGATCGCAGGGAAGGGCGTCCTGCATCAGCCGTTGCAGCGCGATGGGAATCGCATTGTCCGACAGGCACTCGATATAGGCCCGGGGCACACTGCCAAAGCGTTCATCCGTCACCGTGAGCGGCGTGGACAGCACGGCCATCGGCTCGGCCGTCAACAGCGACCGGGCGCGGGCGGCCCAGACGGGCTCGGTCAAGTTGTAGAAGACATGTTCGGCCATCGCGTCGACCACGGTACTCGTCCCGTCCGCCGCCATCGCAAGGGGCATGGGTTCGGCCGTGCGGTCGCGAGGCAGGCGCTCCATCGTGCCGAAGAGCGTATCGCCGGACGGCACGAGAAACGCGGTTAGATATACCAGGGTGCGAAGGCGATCGGGTACGCGCTCGGCGACTTCGCTGATGACGATGCCGCCCCGGCTGTGACCGACCAGGATGACGGGGTCTGGCGACGCCCGCACCAGATCGCCGATCTGGTCGGCCCAGTGCGCGAGCGTCATGTCGGCGACCGGTGTCGGATCGGAGCCCATGCCCAGCAGGTCGGGGGCCAGCGCGCTATGCCCGGCCGCTTCGAGCAGGGGCACGATCCTCTCCCAGCACCAGCCGGCATGCCATGCGCCGGACACGAGGATGTAACGGGCCATGGCTGACGCCTCCTATCGCGGGATCTGGTTGAACGGCACGCCCTTGTCGGGGCGATAGTCCTGCGGCAGGCCCAATATCTTTTCGGCAATGGTGTTGAGCAGCATCTCGTCGGCGCCGCCGGCGATCCGGCCGGTGGGTGCGGTCAGCCAGGACTTGGCCCAGCTCTCCTTGCGGGCGAGTTCGTCATCGAAGCGCATGCCGTTGACGCCCTGCAGGTCCATCGCGAATTCGGACAGCTTCTGCCGTGCGCGCACGGAAACCAGCTTGTGCACGGCGCCCTCCGGCCCCGGCTGGAGCCCCGCCGCCAGCGACAGGAGGGTGCGCTGGTAGATCGCCCCCATCGCGCTTTGCATTGCATAGGTGCGCGCGATCCGCTCGCGCACGCGCCCGTCCTCGATCGCGGGCCTGCCGCGTACCTGCGTCGCCTTCGCCTCGTCGATGAACAATTGCAGCGGCGGGCCGAAACCGGCCGGATCGGTCGCCTGGTAGCGCTCGATCGTCAACGTCTCCATCGCGACGCCGAAACCGCCGCCGACCGCGCCCAGGCGCTGGCTGTCGGGAACCCGGACCTCGTCGAAGAAAACCTCGTTCACCTCGCTGCGCCCCTCGGCCAGCCGGACCGGGCGCACGGTGACGCCGGGCGCCTTCATGTCGACCCAGAAATAGGTGAGGCCCTTATGCTTCTGCACGGTCGGGTCGGTACGCACGACGATGACGCCATAATCGCTATATTGCGCCCAGGTGGTCCACAGCTTCTGGCCGGTGACGATCCAGTCGCCGGTCGCCGGGTCCTGCTCCGCCTTGGTGCGCAAGCCCGCAAGGTCCGATCCGCCAGCCGGTTCGGAAAAGAGCTGGCACCAGATCTCCTCGCCGCGCAGCGCCGCCCTGGCCCGTTCGCGGGCCCATTCGCCCGGCTGGTGGCGCAGCACGATCGGCACCGGCATCCCCAGGCTCACGCCGAAATAATCGTTGGGAAATCCGTGTTTTATCTCTTCCTGCTCGAACGCGAGGCGATGGAGCAGGCTCAGCCCCTGGCCGCAATGGTCCGTGGGCCAGCTGATCGCGGCATAACCCGCATCATATTTGACCGCCTGCCATTGGCGGGCCAGCGCCAGGTCGTCCGCTTCGGACAGGCCCTTGCGCGCGGCGCGGCCGAATTGCGGGATCTGGGTTTCCAGCCAGGCGCGGGCCTGATCGCGATAGGCTTCGATTTCGGGGTTCATGCGTCTTCTCCTGCGAGCAGATCGACGAGTATATCTTCCCAGAAGGGCATCGGCCCCTGTTCGATGGCCAGGCTGCGCGCGCGGCGCTGGTGGAGATGGAGGTCCGATTCCCAGGTCACGCCGATGCCGCCATGCACCTGCGTCGCGTCGCGCGACACCGTATCATAAGCTTCGGTCGCGGACAGCCGCGCCGCCGCCGCGTTGCGGGCGAAGGCGGGAGAGCCGTGGCTCGCCGCCGCCTGGACCGCGTTGGCACGGGCCAGCTCCACCAGCACATAATCCTCGGCGATGCGGTGCTTGACCGACTGGAAGCCGCCGATCACCTGGCCGAAGGCGGTGCGGGTCAGTGCGTAGTCACGCGCCGTGGTCATCATGCGGGCCGCCCCGCCGACCTGCTCGTGCGCGGTGACGACGGCCTGGAGTGAAAGGATGTGCAGGGCCGCGGCCAGCGCATCGCCCGAGTCCAGCACCGTGGCTTCAGCATTCTCGAAGGCGAGATCGGCGGCGCAACGGCTATTGTCGAACGTGTCGAACACGGTACGCGCCACGCCTGCCTGATCGAGCGCTACGAGCGCGAGGACCGGGCCATGCTCGCCGCTCGCCAGCACGATGGCGATATCCGCCGCGCTGCCGCCCGCCACCGCCGGCTTGCTACCCGTCAACCGGCCATTGGTGCAGCGGAGCGACGGGCTGGCCGGCAGCATGTCCGCGCCTTCGGCAAAGGCGATCGCGCCGATCGCGTCGCCCACCGCCAGCCTGGGCAGCCACGCACCCCGCGCCGTGGCATCGCCATAGGCCAATATCGCCTGCGCCGCGCCGAAGCCGCTATTCAGGAACGGCGCCCCGGCGGCGACCGCACCGCACGCCTCGGCGATCAGGCCCAGTTCAACGAGGCCAAGGCCAATGCCGCCCTCCTCTTCGGGAATGCCGATGCCGGTCCAGCCCTGCTCCCTGGCCGTATCCCAGAAGGTCTCGTCATAGGCGCCGCTTGTCTCCAGCAACGTCTTGAGATGCTCGCCGGACGTACGCGCGGCCAGGATGCGCGCTGCCTCTTCGGCGATCGCCTGTTGCTGTTCGTCATATAGAATCGTCATGAAGGCTCCTCAGTCCGCCGATGGTGGACGCGGGTGGAAATTTTCGGTCTCGCCATAGCCCGCCTCGGCCGGAATCCGCACGACGATGCCGTCGGGGAGGCGTTCGGGTTTGGGCATTACGGTGAAAAGCGGCCGCGCCCGGGCGGCCGCCAGCGCATCGGCAACGGTCTCGCTTTCCGCGAGGCGCTTGAGGTTCATGCGCGTCGGGAACAGGATCGACAGGTCGCCATCGGCGGCGCGCGCCAGTACGTCGCGCGGGGTGACCCATTCGAGCGCGACGGTCTCGCCGCCGTCGCAGATCGCATCCTGCCCTTCGGGCGCGCGGGCCAGGAAGAAATGGGTATCGAAGCGCTTGGGCGCGCCCTCCGGCGTGATCCAGTGGCCGAACCGCACCAGATCGTCGAGCGGCAGCGTCCCGCCGCTGGCCGCGACTATATCAATGAAGGCCATGTCGCCGTCGCCGGGACACGGGACTGACCGGCCGGACGGATCGCGCGCCAGCAGCAGGGCTGATTCCTCAAACGTCTCGCGATAGGCGGCGATGCGTAGTGCGCGTTCCTCCGCCTCCAGACCCCCCGCGCCGCTGACGAGGGAGGTCCAGCGTTCATCCCGATCGCCCGGATCGACCAGGCCGCCGGGAAAGACGAGCGCGGAGGCGAACATGCCATTGCCATGCCGCCGAACCATCAGCACTTCGAACGGATCGTCGCGCAGCACCAGGATCGTCGCCGCCGGGCGGGGAACGACGATGTCGCGCCGGTCGCTCACAAGATGCTCTCCTCAACCGACCTTGGGATAGCCGCCGCCGCCGAAGGCCGCATCGACAGCCGCGCGATCGACGAAGCCGACCGCCGTGCGCGGCAAGGCATTGGTGAATTCCACGATCTTGGGCTTCTTGTACGATGCCATGCGCGCACGGCAATGCTCGATGAAGTCCTCGGGCGGAAAATCGGTGTCCGGCTGGCGCACGATCACTGCCTTCACATTCTGGTCCCATTTGGGGTCGGGCACACCGATGACGCAGACGTCGGCGACGCCGGGATGGCTGCGCAGCGCCGATTCGACCTCGGCGGGATAGACATTCTCGATGCCCGTCTTGATCATCGTCGTCTTGGGACCGACGAAGACGAGACTGCCGTCCTCCAGCCGCTTGCCCAGATCGTTCGTCCGGTGCCAGCCATTGACGACGCGGCGGGCATTTTCCTCCGGTCTGTTCCAGTAGCCGCACATGACGATCGGGCCGCGCGCGAAAATCTCGCCCGCTTCGCCGCGTGGCAGTTCGTTCCCGTCCTCGTCGCCGATCTTGAAGGTGATGAAGGGGACGGGCCGCCCCGCGCCGGTGCCGCCCATCCAGGCGACCGCGGTCAGGCCGCCAATCTCGGTCTGGCCATAGCCGCCCTTGTGCTTCATCGCCGGCGCGTCGCGCGGCATCACCATCGGCATCGCCCAGTCGGACAGCTCCGCATCGCAGAAGAGCGAGCTGACGTCATATTTCCCACCCGCATTGACCTCGCGCATCTGCACGACGGTCGGCTGCGGCACGAACGCATGGGTGAGCTTCTCGTCCTGGATCATCTGGAGCAGCTGGCTCGCTTCGACTCGTGGCACGAAGGCATTGCGCCCGCCTGCGAGGAAGGTGCCCAGCGTGCCCATCAAAACCCCGACATGGAACATGGGGCCGGATACGAGATAGCCCGATTGTTCGTCGATATCCTGGCCCTGCATCGCCAGCCAGGCGATGATCATCAGCGATTCGTGGCTGAGCAGCGCGCAGCCCGGTCGCCCCGAAAATGCGGCGGTGTAGATGCCAAGCAGCGGCGTCGAGGTTTCCACCGGCGCGAAGTCGGTTTCCGGGTCGGCGGCGGCGAGCAGTACCTCATAGCCATCCTCGCCATCGCACCCGTCATGGCAGATCCAGTTGCTCTCCGGTTTCCAGCCCGCCCGGGCCGCCCGGTTGGCATCGCCGACCTCCGCATGTTGCCAGAAGACGATGGCGGGATCGAAATCGTCGAGGATGACATTGATCTCGGCCGGCGCCGCGCGCCAGTTCGCGGGGCAGACGATCGCACCGACGCGCGCGGACGCCAGCAGCACTTCGAGCACCCGGAAACTGTTCTGGCCCAGCCACAGCACGCGGTCGCCCTTGCCGACGCCACGTGTGCGCAGCACCCCCGCCAGCCGGTTCACCCGCTCGTCCAGCTGCGCATAGGTGAAACGGTGGCTACCATCGATCACGGCGGGCATGTTTGGCCGGCTGCGCGCCTGTTCGTGCAACAGATCGCCAAGGCCATAGGCGTGAACGCTGCCATAGGGGGCGAGGGCGGCGTGTTCTTTCATCGGCTGCGTTCCAGAAAGTCGATCAGGGGGGTGTTGAAGGCGTCGTTGGCATCGCCGGCCACCATATGATCGGCTTCGTCGATGTTCACATATTCGCTATGCGGGATGAGCTCGCGCAGCTCGGCGGCGCCCTCCAGGCTGACGACGCGGCTTTTGCCACCGCGGATCAGCAGGGTAGGAATGGTGATCGCGCGCGCAGCGGCCTTCAGCCGGTCGGTATGTTCGTCGCTGCGCACTTCGCCCTTGCGGCTCTGCATCATTGCGGGGTCCCAGTGCCAGCGATAGCGGCCATCGGCGCCCAGGCGCAGATTCTTGGCGAGGCCGTTCGTGTCCTTCGGGCGCGGACGGTGCGGCAGGTAGCGGGCGACCGCCTCGGCGGCTTCGTCGAGCGTCGCGAAGCCATTGGGCGCGCCTGTCATGAAGTCCCGTATCTCGTTGGCGCCCTCCGGTTCGACGCGGGGCACGACATCGACCAGCACCAGCGCGCGAGCCGTGCCGGGCGTTTCGCCCGCCGCGAGCAGCGCCGAAAGTCCACCGAGCGATGCGCCGACCAGGGCCGGGGGAGCGGGGAAGGTGGCGGCGAGCGCCACGACATCGGCCGCCAGGCTGTCGAGCGCATAATCGCCCCCCGGCGCCCAGTCGCTGTCGCCATGGCCGCGCAGGTCGACCGTGACGGCATGGAAGCCGTCGTCCGCCAGCGCGCGAACCGCCCGGCCCCAGCTATACCGGGTCTGGCCGCCGCCATGGAGGAGGAGGACACCGGGCCTGCCCCGCTCGCCCGCCTCGTCGGCCGCCAGGGTGACCCCGCCGCTGCCCGCGAGCCGGATCAAAGCACGATCCGCGGACCGAGCGCGCCGCCCGGGCAGGGGGTCTCGTTGATCGAACAGGCAAGGTCTACCGGCAGCCGGTCGAACAGCATGGCCCGGTCGAGCCGGCTCGACACATAGATGGTCCCGCCGTCCGACTCGATGTGCCATTCGCGCCCATCATAATGGGCGCCGCCGCGATGGCGACCCTCCAGCGCGAAAGCGGGGCCCAGGGTGAGCCAGCGCCGCAATTCGAAGCCCTCGGCATCCTTCAGCCGCTCATAGCCTTCACCGCTCGCCCAGACGATCTTGCCCTGGAACAGCTTGACCGGGTCGAACCCCGCATTGGCGATCGCGTCGAGCACGACTCCGGTCACCACCGCGACCAGCGCGACGTCGAAGCGCCGGATCGTCGCTTCGGTGCGCGCGCCGTCCCAGCTGTTCGCTTCGGAATTGCAGACGACGGCGCCGCGCGACATCAGCACCCGCTCGAGCGGCGCCAGCATCGGCGCGTCGCCCTGCGTGCCCAGGATCAGCGCGAAGCGGCCGCGCAGGCCCCAGTCGCTGGCGAGGACGCGGCGCAGGAACGCTTCGGTGCGGATCATCTCGCGCTCGCTGACGGGCAGCAGGCGGCGTGTACCCCGGTCTTCGAAGGAGGCCACCAGGGCAGGGCGCAGCATCGCGCCATGGGCGGTTTGATCGGTCATTGCTTTGTCACCCTCGGTATTTTCTGCGGCGGGCCGAGTTTTAGCAATTCCTCGGCCGGAACCAGTTCGACTTCGCACGGTACGCCGAGCGCGGCCGTCACATCGGCGGCGACACGGCCGGACAGCTCCTCTTCGGACGTGGTGATCGCGTCGTAGCCGACGCGCAGGCGCAGCACCGGCAATTCCGCCTGCGGGCGGATGATCTGGAACAGGGCCGCCTTGGTTTCGGGCTGATGCTCGACGATCGCCTGGATGTCGCGGGGCAGGATGGCCTTGCCCTGGACCGTGGTCTGGTCCCCCAGGCGGCCGAGCGTCCAGAAGCGCAGATGGGTGCGTCCGCAGCTGCACCGGCTCCGGTCGAACTTGACGAGGTCGCCGGTGCGGTACCGGACGAGCGGCGCCCACTGGTCGGCCAAAGCCGTCACCACCAGCTC
>JBEVME010000024.1:0-21351 GCA_040508785.1 Sphingobium sp. | reverse complement strand
GCCGGCCGGCGCACAGGGCGGCACGGCCGGCAACGGCGCTTGCGCGGCCCGTCAGCCCGCCTTCTTTTCCGCCTTGTACCGGGCGATGGCTTCGACCGTGATGCGGCGCGCGTCGTCTGCGCCGCCCCATGTGCCGACCCGCACCCACTTGGTCTTTTCCAGATCCTTGTAATGGGTGAAGAAATGCTCGATCTGCTCCATCACGATGCCGGGCAGATCGTCCTTCTCCTGGACGTCGGAATAATAGGGGAAGGTCTTGTCGTCGGGCACGCAGACCAGCTTCTCGTCCCCGCCGGCCTCGTCCTCCAGGTTCAGCACCGCGATCGGCCGGGCGCGCACGACGCAGCCGGGCACGAAGGGCGAGCGCGCGATCACCAGCGCGTCGAGCGGATCACCGTCGGGCGAAAGCGTGTGGGGCACGAAGCCGTAATTGGCCGGGTAACGCATCGGCGTGTGCAGGATCCGGTCGACGAACAGCGCGCCCGATGCCTTGTCGAACTCATATTTGACGGGTTCGCCGCCTGTCGGCACTTCGATGATGACGTTCAGGCTGTTCGGCGGATCGTCGCCGACCGGGATCAGTTCGATGTTCATTGACTAACCTTGATCTAGGGTTGCGCTAAAGGACGATTATGTTTTCGGTTGCAGCAGCTTATCGAGACTGCCGTCACCCTCCCCCGTTTTTTCAAGGCGCGGATAGCGCAGCCCGCCCGAATAGGCGAGTGTCAAAACGCGATAATATTTGTCCTGCTTGACGATCAGCTGGACGGGCTTTCTCGGGTCCTTGGCGGCGGTGATTGCAGCGCGCCAGACGTCGCCCGAATATTCGTCGCCATTGACTGCCAAGATCTTCGTCCCGATCGCCAGCCCCGCCTTGAAAGCGGCGCTGTCCCATACGACGCCGGAGATTTCGCCGTCATTCTTGACCACCATGCCAATGCCGAAGCTCTGGTCGACGATCTTCTGAGATCCCTCGATACTCTTGGTATAACTCGCCGGCTTTTCGGCGTAGGTCAGCCTGTATCCGCCCAGCGTGAAGCCGCCCTTGGGGGTTTCCCTGGTCGGGCTGTCGACCCAGGTTTTGAAGAAGCCCGCCCAGTCGTAGGGCGCAACGTCGCTCAACGTCTTGATCACATCGTCGCGATTATAGACGACCTGGCCCCAGTCGCCCGGACTGATGCCGAAAAAGGCCTTGGCGAAATCATCGAGGCCCCTGGCGCCGCGGGTCTGCTTGCGGATGATGGCGTCCGCCTCCAGCCAGATCATCAGGCCTTCATTGTAATAATCCTCGGACCGCTGCCAGCTGGACCAGCCCTTGGGCCGGCGCGCGGACATGATGGGGTCATGCGTAGTGTCCTCCATCGCCCGCCATTCGCGGCCCTTGGCCGTGTCCAGCTTGGCCGCGATATGGGCATAGGCGTCCAGCGTCTCCTGCTTGGTGAACAGGCCCGACCGCGCGCCCAGCACATAGCCCCAGAACTGGTCCTGCCCTTCATAGACCCACAGCAGATTGTCCTGCATCGGCGTGCGGAAATCGGGGGTCCAGAGCAGGTCGGGGCGGCGGAACTTGCCGTCCCAGCTGTGGCTGAATTCGTGCGGCAGCAGGTTCCGGTCCAGCAACGCGTCGCCATCCTCCCACTTCTTGAAGTATCCAGGCTCCACCTGATTTTCGGAGCTGCGATGGTGTTCCAGGCCGATGCCGCCCATCTCGTCCGTGATCGCAAGCAGGAAATCATAATGGTCGAAAGGATAGGTACCGTAGAGCGCCTTCGCCTCGTTCACGAGCTTCACATGCCGGGCGATCTGATCGGGCTTGAATTCCAGTTCGTCGGCATCGTCGGCGACGATGTTGAGCATGACGTTGTTGCCCAGGTCCACTGCCTTGAAATGGGTGCCGGCGAATATCGGAGAATCTTGCAATGCCTCGTAATCGATCGTTTCGTAGGCGATCATATTGCCCGTGCGCTTGCCGCGCAGCGCGGTCGCGGCCTGCCAGCCGGCGGGGTAGGTAACGCTCGCCTGGATCGGGATCTGGCGGGTATAATAGCCCGCCGGATAGAGCGAGACGGACTCCCACTGGACGTTGAGCATCTTGGGCGTGACGACGACGCGGCCCTGATTGGGCTGGGTGGCGGACAGGAACTGGAAGGTCGCGACCACTTCGTTCACGCCCGCCGGCACATCCACGACGAAGGCGAACACGTCGAGCGGATCGCGCTTCCAGTTCAGCGTCCTGCCGCCGGCGGTGAAGGTCATGCCGCTTATCTTTTCGATCTGGCCGCGCGGGGCGTGGTTGCCCGGCAGCCATTCGGGCAGTAGCAGCGTCAGTGGTCCGGGCGCGGCGACGGGAATCGTCTCCTTCACGCGGAAGATGCGCTGCACCGTGTCGGTGGCGTCCACTTCCAGCCTGATCGTGCCGGGATAGGGCATGTCCCTGGGCGCCGGGCTTGCGTCGTTGATGACGGGCGCGGCGGGCTTCGAGCGGATCGCCTCCTGCGCGAACAGGGGCGAAGCGATTGCCGTGGAAAGGCAAAGGGCGGCAGCAAGGCTGCGGAACATGGATGTCTCCCGAAATAGGGGTGTGGCCGGTCGGCCCGATGACGTGAACATGGCTAGGGCGCGCGCCAGCGTCCAGCCCGAATCGCGCGGGCCAAAAAGCGCGTTTGCTTGGCGCGCAATTGCCATTAAAGCCGCAAACCCATGGCAAAAACCGAAACCCAGCGACCCAGGACCCCCGGCGCCGTACGCGGTACGCAGGACATGCTGGGCGGCACGCCCCAGGCCTTTGCGGAACGCTTCGCCCATGTGATCGACACGTTCGACCGGGTGCGGCGGCTCTACGGGTTCCAGCGCGTCGAAGTGCCGGTGTTCGAATCCACCGCCGTCTTCGCGCGATCGCTGGGCGAAAGCACCGATGTCGTCTCCAAGGAGATGTACACGTTCCAGGATCGCGGCGGCGACAGCGTCACGCTGCGCCCGGAATTTACCGCCGGCATCTGCCGCGCCTATATCACTGAGGGCTGGCAGCAATATGCGCCGCTGAAAGTGGCGACCCACGGCCCGCTGTTCCGCTACGAGAGGCCCCAAAAGGGCCGCTTCCGCCAGTTCCACCAGCTCGATGCTGAGATCATCGGCGCGGCCGAGCCGGGCGCGGACGTGGAACTGCTCGTGCTGGGCGACCAGCTGCTGAAGGAGCTGGGCATCAGCGAGGGCGTCACCCTGACGCTCAATACGTTGGGCGACGCGCAGAGCCGCGAGGACTGGCGCGCGGCGCTGATCGCGCATTTCGAGGCGCATCGGGACCGGCTTTCGGAAGAGAGTTTGGAGCGACTGGCCAAGAACCCGCTGCGCATCCTTGACAGCAAGGACCCGCGCGACCGCCCGGTGGCGGACAGCGCGCCCGATATCGACGCGTTCCTGACGGACGAGGCGCGGGGTTTCTTCGAGAAGGTGACGGCGGGCCTGGATGCGGCTGGCGTCGCCTGGGAGCGCAATGCGCGGCTGGTGCGCGGCCTCGACTATTATCGCCACACCGCGTTCGAATTCGTGACCGACCGGCTGGGCGCGCAGGGCACGGTGCTGGGCGGCGGGCGCTATGACGGGCTGATCGAAAATCTCGGTGGTAAACCAACACCTGCGGTTGGATGGGCTGCTGGAATTGAGCGACTAGCGATGCTTACCGCGATGCCCGCTGCGGACGTTGCTCAGTTTATGGTACTGCCAAGCAACCGAAACTTCGATCAGCTAGCTACGGAGATATCGGCTCTATTGCGTAACGCCGGTATTGCTACCGATCAGCCGTTCTCGGGGAAATATAACTCGAACTATGATCGGGCTAAGCGCGCGGGAACGAAGCGAGCTTTGAACGTAGAAGCCAGTTTGAACAACAATGCTATCGCATCATTGCGTATCAGAGACTTGAACCTTCCTGCAAAACCTGTCCGCTCGAAACTACTGCAAGCCTTGCGGAGCCGCTTCGTCATTAGCGACAACCGCGAGACAAAAATTATCACACTGCTCGGGCGAAAGCCCTAATGCACATCTCCGCCGAACGCATCGCGCAGATCGAGGCGCGCCGGGACGAGGTGCAGGCGTCGATGACGCGCGCCGATTTGCCCGCGGACCAGTTCGTGCGGCTGTCGAAGGAATATGCGGAGATCGAGCCGGTCGCACGCGCCGCGCATGAGGTGCGCCGGCTGCGGCAGGAACTCGCGGCGCTCGACTATATGGCGGGCGGCGCTGATGCAGACGCCGATCCGGTCATGCGGGAGATGGCGCAAGAAGAGATACTACTGATTAAAAGTCAGTTGCCCGAAGCAGAACGGGCGCTCGCGCTGCAACTGCTGCCGCGCGACAGCGCCGACGCGCGCCCCGCCATGCTGGAAATCCGCGCCGGAACCGGCGGGGACGAGGCGGCGCTGTTCGCCGGCGACCTGTTCCGCATGTACCAGCGCTATGCCGACAGCCAGGGCTGGAGGATGGAGCTGATGTCCGCCAACAGCTCCGAGGCCGGTGGCTACAAGGAAGTCGTCGCATCCGTCACCGGCACCGGCGTGTTCGCGAAACTGAAGTTCGAGAGCGGCGTCCACCGCGTCCAGCGGGTGCCCGTCACCGAAAGCGGCGGCCGCATCCACACCAGCGCCGCTACCGTCGCCGTGCTGCCGGAGCCGGAGGAAGTGGACGTCCAGATCGCCGATGGCGACCTGAAGATCGACATCTACCGCGCGTCCGGCGCCGGCGGCCAGCATGTGAACACCACTGATTCGGCGGTACGCATAACCCATTTGCCGAGCGGCCTGGTCGTCATCCAGCAGGACGAGCGCTCGCAACACAAGAACAAGGCCAAGGCGATGCAGGTGCTGCGCGCGAGGCTCTACGAAGCCGAGCGCGAGCGGGCGCATAGCGAGCAGGCCGGCGCCCGCAAGGCGATGGTGGGATCGGGCGACCGCTCCGAGCGCATCCGCACCTATAATTTCCCGCAGGGGCGGGTGACGGACCATCGCATCAACCTGACCCTGCACCGGTTGCCGGAGATATTGGAGGGGCCTGGCCTTGCCGAGGTGATCGACGCGCTGACGGCGGAAGATGAGGCGGCGCGGCTGGCGCAACTGGACGGAGTAGGGTGAAATTCCCCTCCCGCTCGCGGGAGGGGTCAGGGGAGGGCATGTCCGACGCCCTTTCTTTACAGGCCCTCCCCCTACCCCTTCCGCAAGCGGGAGGGGAGTAAGAATGGACGTCCCCTCCACCCTCCGCATCGCCACAACCCAACTCACCCCGCTCAGTGATACTCCGCGCCTCGACGCCGAGCTTCTTCTCGCCCATGCGCTGGGGGTCTCGCGCAACGACCTGCTCCTGCGCCTGCACGACCTCGCCGCGCCAGAAAGCTTCGCCGCCCTGCTCGCCCGCCGCCTCGCGGGCGAGCCGATCGCCCACATCACAGGCACGCGCGATTTCTGGACTTTGACCCTTGCCGTCACGCCCGATGTCCTCATCCCCCGCCCGGACAGCGAGACGCTGATCGAGGCGGCGGTCGACCATTTCCGCGATCGCGCGCCTGCGCGCATCCTGGACCTCGGCACCGGCTCGGGCGCGCTCCTGCTCGCGGCGCTCGACCAGTGGCGCGATGCCGTCGGCATGGGCGTGGATATCTCCCCCGCCGCACTCGCGGTGGCGCGGGGCAATGCCGAGCGCCTCGGCCTCGCGGAGCGGGCAACGTTTGCGCAGGCGGACTGGGCGGCAAACATCGCCGGCCAGTTCGACCTTATCCTCGCCAATCCGCCCTATATCGCGAGCGCGGCGCCGCTGGCGGGCGACGTGCTGCACGATCCGTCCGGCGCGCTGTTCGCGGGGGAGGAGGGGCTGGACGATTACCGCCGGATCGCGCCGCAACTGCCGGGGCTCATCACGCCGAGCGGCATGGCCGCGATCGAGATTGGTTACGACCAGCGGGACAGCGTATCGACCCTGCTCGCCGCACAGGGGCTGGCCGTGTCGGTCAGGCGCGATCTGGCCGGGCATGATCGCTGCCTGGTCGGCACTCGGCAAACTTCTGATTGATCCAGATTGGATTTGCTCGCCCCAAGCGAAAATTGCTTGGTTTATCCGCTCAAAGTCCCTAAATGGGCTGCAGGGGCGGCATATTCGAACCATCAGGCCATAGGGGCCGGCGTTGGAAAGCCGCTTTCTGCGCTCCTTAAAGTCATGACGGCGCCCGGTCCCGGCGCCTCTGGCAGCAGAAGGGCAAGGGCTGGATCAGCCCCTGTCCGGCGGAGCCTTATCCGGTCTCGCAAGGGCGGGCCGTGCGCAAGGATGTCAACTGAACCTCTATGTCAGTGATCGTTTCACAAGTGAACGCAAGGATCATGTCTTGATCAACAACAGGCAGGCCGGCCGGCGTAATCGTGGCCGGAACAACAATGGTGGCGGGCGTCCCAACAGCAATAATCGCGGGGGCGGCGATAACGGCAACCGCATCGACAGTCGCTCGCGCGGCAACGCGACCCAGCTTCTTGAAAAATACAAGAATATGGCGCGCGACGCGCAGACGGCCGGCGACCGGGTGAACATGGAATATTATCTCCAGTTCGCCGACCATTATTTCCGCGTGCTGGCCGACAATCGCGCCCGGCAGGAAGAACAGCAGCAGCGCTATCGCCGTCCGGGCGAGACGTTCGAGGACGAGGGCGAGGATTTCGAGGGCGTCGAGGATGGCGTGGACGAATTCCGCACCGGCAACAGCTTCGACCGCGCACCGCGCGAGCAGGCCCGCGATCAGGATCAGGACCGCCAGCAGGACAGGCAGGATCGCCGGCCGGCCCAGGACAATCGCGAGCCGCGTGAAGCGCGCGACAATCAGCACCGCGAGGGCCAGCGCCAGGATAATCAGGGACGGGACGGGCAGGGACGTGACGGGCAGCCGCGCGACAATCGCCCGCGTGGCGACCGCAATTATCGGCAGGACCGGCCCGAGCGTGCGGAGCGTGCCGAACGCGCCTCCTTCGAGCCGGTGCCGGGCGACGAGAACAGCGTGCGGCCGCAGGTGACTGAGGCACCCGTACAGGAAGAGGCCGTGGCCGAGGCGCCTCGCCGTGGCCGTGGCCGTCCGCGCAAGGCCGAAGCGGTCGAAGCGCCGCAGGGCCTGGACGCCGCGCTGCTGCCGCCCTCGATCGCGCGCGCCGACAATGACAGCGGCGACGACACGCCGCCGCGGCGCACCCGCCGGCCACGCGCGGCCGCCGCGGAATAGGCGCCCATAGCGCAAGATGCTGGAAAGGGGCGGTGCCGATGGCGCCGCCCCTTTTTCCTGGGCGCTTCCCAACGGCGGTGTCCTGCGCCACAAGGACGGGCAACGACCCTGGAGAGACCGCCCCCATGAAAGCGCCGTGCCTGCTGCCGCTGCTGCTCGCCCTTCCGACCCCCGCCTTGGCTCAGTCTGCGGCCGATCCCACCGGCGCGACGGCGCAGGGCGATGTCGCGGTCACCATCTACAATAACGGCCAGTCGCTGGTGCAGGACGACCGGCAGCTGCCGATGAACCAGGGCCGCAACCGCGTGGAATTTCCCGACGTCTCCGCGCAGATCAGGCCCGAAACGGTGACGCTGGCCGGCCCCGGCATCGCCATCGTCGAACAGAATTTCGACTATGACCTGCTGTCCCCCGACACGCTGATGGACAAGGCCGTAGGGCAGGAGATCACGATCGTGCGCACCAACCCCGCGAACGGCGCGGAAACGCGCGAACGGGCCAAGGTGCTGGCGGCGAATGGCGGCATCGTGCTGCAGATCGGCAGCCGGATAGAGGTATTGCGCGACGACGGCCTGCCGGTGCGGGTCGTGTTCGACCGGGTGCCGCCCAATCTGCGCGCCCGCCCGACCCTGTCGGTGACGGTAGACGCCGCGCGTGGCGGCACCTTGCCTGCGCGCCTGTCCTATCTTACGCCCAGCCTTGGCTGGACCGCCGACTATGTCGCCCTGTTCGATGCAGCCAAGGGCGCGATGGACATGCAGGGCTGGGTAACGCTCACCAACAATACGGGCACGACCTTCACCAATGCCAGGACGCTGCTGGTAGCCGGCAACCCGGCGCAGGGCGGCGGGCGCCGGGGCTGGTGGCAATCGTCCAGCGGCGCGATCGACCAGGCCGGCACGGAAAGCGGCACGCGCGAGCGGCTGGGCGACTATTATCTCTATCCGCTGGCCGCGCGCACGACGATCGCCAATGCGCAGCAGAAGCAGGTCAGCTTTCTCGACGTGAAGGCCGCGCCCGCGCGCGCGACCTATGAATATGTCAATGGCTGGCTCGGCAGCAGCACCGAGCCGATGAGCGCGTCCAGCGTGCTCAAATTCTCGACGTCGAAGGCGGGCGGGCTTGGCGACCAGCTGCCCGCCGGTACGATCCGCGTCTATATGCGCGACGCGCGCGGCAACCCGCAGTTCATCGGCGAAAACCGCATCGATCATACGCCGATGAGCTCCTCCATGGCACTGCGCACGGGCGAGGCGTTCGACGTCAAGGTGCGTGCCACGGTCGAGCAGCGCACGCGCCTGTCCGGCAGCCGCTGGCAGACGAAGATGCGCTATACGCTGAGCAACGCGCGGGCCGAGCCGGCGACGGTCGATCTGGCGCAGGACGGGCTGTGGGGCGACGTCCGCGTGACGGCCCAGAGTCTGGAAGGCAAGCGCGTCTCCGCCGACCGGATGGAATGGAGCGTGCCGGTCCCCGCCAACGGATCGACCGACCTCAGCGTCACCTTCGATTCGCGTTACTGACCGGAAGGTCGCGCCGGCGATGCGCCTTTTGCTCCTGCTATCGTCGCTGCTGGCAGCTCCGGTCATGGCCGAAACCGTCGTGTCGACCGCGACCGACAAGGTCTCCATCACCGTCTATCGCGCGCCCGGCCGGAGCGAAGGGGCGATCGATCGCAACTGGCCCGGCGGCTATGCGCTGATCAGCGAGACCCGCACGATCGCCCTTCCGGCGGGTGAATCGGTCGTCCGCTTCGAAGGGGTCGCCGAAGGGCTGATGCCCGAAACCGCGATCGTCTCGGGCCTGCCGCAGGGCGTGCGGGAAAAGAATCGCGACGCCCGCCTGCTCTCGCCCGCCGGGCTGGTCGATGCCTATCTGAAGCGCAGCGTGACGCTCCGCCGCACCAACCGCCAGACCGGCGCGGTCGTGGAGCAGGACGCGATCATCACCGCCGGGCCGCAGGGCGGCGTCATCCTGAAGACGAAGGACGGCTATGAGGCGCTGGGGTGCAGCGGGTTGCCGGAGCGGATGCTGTATCCGCAGGTCCCCGGCGACCTGTCGCCGCGCCCGACCCTGTCGATCGTCGCGCAGGCCGACCGGGCGCAGCGCGTCACGCTCCAGCTCGTCTATCTGGCCGAGGGGTTTGACTGGGCGGCCAATTATGTCGCTGAACTGGGCGACGATGGCAGGACGCTCGATCTGCTTGGCTGGCTCACCATTGCGAATGGCGGCGTGACCGGCTTTCCCGGCGCGCAGCTGAACGTCATCGCCGGCCAGCCCAACAAGGAAAATCGCGGGCCCCAGCCGCGTCCGACGGCAGAGGCGCTGGACCTGCAATGCTGGCCGATGGACATCACCAGCACGCACGACGGTTGGGGCGACGCACCCCCGCCACCCCCTCCGCCGCCGCCGCCTGCGCCGATGGCCGGCTATGAGGATGTCGTCGTTACGGCGCAGCGGCGTTCCGAATCGCTCCAGGCCGCGCCAGTCGCCCTGTCGGTCGTTGCCGAGCAGGAAGATCTGGGCGACCTTAAATTCTACCGCGTACCGGTCGCCGTCGATGTCGCGGCGAAGGCGCAGAAGCAGGTGGCCTTGATGCGGCAGCCAGGCGTCAGGGTGGAGCGCCTGTACGCGGCCACCGCGCAAACATGGTCGCGGGGGTCCCAGCCGATGACGCTGCGCCTGCGCCTGCAGAACCGCAAGGCCGATGGTCTCGGCCTCGCCATGCCCTCGGGCGGGGTCGCGGTGTTCGAGGATGTGGACGGCACCCGGCTGCTGGCGGGAGAGGATGACGTGGCCGACAAGGCGATCGGCGAGCGGGTCGATTACGATATCGCACAAAGCCCCGGCGTGCGGATCGTGACGTCCGGCCCCGCAAAGCCCGACGGCCGCTGGCGGATCGACCTCAGCAACGCGCGTCCGTTCGATGTCGTGGCCGAAGTCACCATCCCCTGGGAGGTGACGCCCCGGCCGGAAGATATGGAACGGCGCGGCGACGGCTGGATCTGGCGCGCGACCGTGCCCGCCAATGGCAAGGCGAGCCGCGAATTCCGCGTCAAGACGATGCGCTGATTCCCGGCGGCAAAACATAATGCGCTGGCGCGGCGCCGTCCCCTTAACCATGCCGCGCATTTCGACTACACCTCTCTCGATGAGCCAATCCTCGCTGCGCCAACTCGACATATTCGCGCAGTTGATAGCGTCCGGCAGCTTCGCCCGCTGCGCGCAGGATCTGGGAATCGCGGTCGATATCGTCGAGCGGGAGGCGGGGTCGCTTGAGCTGCGCCTCGGCTATCGCCTGTTCGATCGGGAGGGTGACAAGGTGCGGCCGACCGCGGCCGGCCTCAAGACCGCCCGCGCGCTGACCCAGCTGTCGCAGGGTACGCCGGAAAGCTGGGCGCCGCCCGCGCTGGATGCCGTCGCGCCCCCCGAACCAGCCCGCCAGTCGATCCTGCTCGCCGCACCGGCCCCGGTGTTCGGCCATTTCCAGGAAGCGCTAGCGGCATTTGAGGCGGCGAACGAGGATATCGCGATCACGCTCGACCTTGGCATCCACCTTGCCACCGATGCCGCCCGGGCCTTCGCGCGGGGGACGGCGGATATCGCCTATTTCTATGCGCTGGAAGATCCCGTCGATCCGCCCGCCCGCTATGGCTGGTCAGAACAGCTCAACCTCTATGTCGGCGATCGCCATCCGCTGGCGTCGGCCGCTGCCGCGCCTGTCGAGGATGTGGCGGCGGGTGGCCTGCTTGCGATGGAGGCGCGCGGCGGCTTGCGCAGCATCACCGATGCCGCGCTCGCTCGCGCCGGAATCGATCCGGTCCGTCCGGTGCTCGAAAGCGACAATATGTTCGACATCCTTGCCGCCCTGCGCGCCGGCGACGGCTGTTTCCCCGCCTTCGGGCCGCTCGCCCGCGACCTCGGGCGGATGGACGGGATCCGGCGTCTGGCCCTGGACCGCCCGCTCCCCGCGATCGGCATCTGGCAGGCCGTACGCCCTGAGGCGGAGGGTAGCGTGGCGGTGGGGGCGCTGGCCGATTTCCTGTTCCTGTAGACGAACCGCCCCGTATTTTCGCCCAACGTCTATTGATATAACATATCATACTCGCTAGACGCGCTGCATATCTCTTCCACAGGATGTCCGGCCCTCATGCACTCGTCTCTCCCACGCTCCGGTGTCGCTCTAGTCGCGCTGCTGGGCGCCATGCCCGCCCCTGCACAGACTGTCCCTGCCAGGACGGCGTCCGGCACTGACCCCGCCTACCACGACCGGTCCGACATCGTGGTCACCGCGCTGATCCCGCGCCAGCAGGGCGACATCCTTTCGGGCACGTCGGTGGTCGCCGGGGAGGAACTGACACGGCAGATCCGGCCGACCATCGGCGATACGCTGGCGCATCAGCCGGGCGTCTCCGCCACCAGTTTCGGCCCCAACGCGTCGCGCCCGGTGCTGCGCGGTTTCCAGGGGGAACGGGTGCGCATCCTGACCGACGGCGTCGGCAGTTTCGACGTGTCCAACACCTCGGTCGACCATGCCGTCGCAATCAACCCGCTCACAGCCGACCGTATCGAGGTGCTGCGCGGGCCGGCTGCGTTGCTCTACGGCTCCTCGGCGATCGGCGGGGTCGTCAACGTCATCGACAGCCGCATCCCGCGCCGCATCCCGGACGAAGCCGTTCATGTCGAGGGCATCGCCACCTATGCCAGCGCGTCGGACGAGCGCACCGCGTCTGGCGAGATAGAGGCGCCGATCACAGACAGCCTCGTCGTCCATTTCGACGGTAGCTGGTCGAAGACCGGCAGCTTGCGCACAGGCGGCCATATCCTCACCCCGGCCCTGCGAGCGCAGGCAGCCGCGAGCGGCGACCCGGACATCGAGCCGCTCGCCACGCTCAAGGGCGACCTGCCCAACAGCAGCGCGAAGAGCTGGGAAGTCGCGGGGGGCGCCGCGATCATCATCGATGGCGGCAATCTGGGCTTCACCCTGTCCCATACCGACAAATTCTATGGCGTCCCCGTGCGCTATGCGGTCGTGCCGGGCGGGGAGGCGGAGCAGGTGCGGCTGCATATGAAGCAGGACCGCGGCGACCTGCGCGCGGAGGTGCCGGTCAATGGCGGCTGGCTCGAATCGATCCGCCTGCGCGCTGGCTTCGCGGACTATCGCCATCAGGAGATCGAGGAAAGCGGGGAGGTGGGCACGACGTTCTACAACCAGTCGCTCGAATCCCGGCTGGAGTTGGTGCAGGCCCAGCGCGGCGGCTGGCAGGGCGCGTTCGGCACGCAATTCTTCGCCCGCAACATGCATATCGAAGGCGAAGAGAAATTCCTGCCGCGCAACGAGACCGAACAGCTGGGTTTCTTCACGCTCCAGTCGCTCGATCTGGGTGCGACGCGTCTGGAGGCAGGTGCCCGCTATGAGCATAGCGTGCTGCACGGGGATGCCGACGACCTGCTCGGCAATCCGGCCTATGACAGGCGCTTCGACAGTCTTTCCGGCTCGCTCGGCGCCAGTCACGAGGTCGCTGCCGGATGGCGCGTCGGCCTCAACCTGTCCCGCACCGAGCGCGCGCCGTCAGCGGAGGAGCTGTTCGCGCGCGGCAACCATGCCGGTACCCAGGCCTTTGAGCTTGGCGACCCGACCTTCGGCAAGGAACGCAGCTGGGGCGTGGAAGCCACGCTGAACGGGAAGGGCGCGGGCTATTCATTTGGCCTGTCAGCCTATCACAACTGGTTTTCGGGCTATATCTATGACGCGCAGGTGGACGACAGCGTCTGCATGGCGGCGAACGGCGGCATCCCGCTCGAATTCCCGTGCTTCGCCTACGCCCAGGGCGATGCCCGCTATCTGGGGTTCGAAGCGGAGGGACAGGTGAAGCTGGCCGAGATCGGGGCGGTCGCGGTGCAGCTGGACGGCGTCGCCGATTATGTGCGGGCCACCATCAAGGGATCGGGTCCCGCGCCGCGCATTCCCCCGCTACGCCTGCTCGGCGGGGTCGAGGCGACCGCCGACCGCTGGAGCCTGCGCGGCGAGGTGGAGCATAGTTTCGCGCAGCAGCGGACCAGTTTGAACGAGACCGACACCGATGGCTTCACGCTGGTCAACGCCTCGATCAACTGGAAACCACTGCCGGGCAATGCGCGCACGACGATCACCCTGTCGGCCAACAACATCTTCGACGTCATAGCCCGTCGCCATGCAAGCGTGCTCAAGGACTATGCTCCGCTCGCCGGAAGGGACATCCGCATCACCGCGCATCTGTCGATCTGAGTCCTCCAATCGTCCTTCCGCAAGATGACGGTGGATGGGCGATGAACCCATCCATCGTAATGCGTGGGATAGGGGGCCTTTCAGGCGCTCAATGCTTGCCCGGTTTATTCGAGGTGCCGGCCGGCTTGGGATTGATCAGCGCGGCGCCCGTCGGCAGGCCCGTGCCGCCCAGATCCAGCCGCTGCGCCTGGTCCCTGGCGACATTCAGGGGGTCATCCCGCTCCGCGATCGCGGCCTTTGTCTCGGCGTCCATCGCGTCCTTGTCGACCTCGCCGCCGCCCCGGCTCCAGCCGAGGACGATCGACATGCGCCGGTTTCGCGGATCATAGGCATCGCCCTTCACATAGGGTTCGCGGTCGGCGACGCCCTCGATCCGGGCGAAGCGGCTGTTGGGGATCCCGCTGTCGGCCAGCGCCTTGCGCGTCGCTTCCGCGCGGGAAGACGAGAGCATCCAGTTGTTCATCGAACGGCCCGACGTATAGGGCAGGCCATCGGTATGGCCGCGCACGATCAGCGCGTTGGGCATGGTCTCCACAACCTGCGCCACTTCGCGGATCAGGTTGAGCGCGGCCGGCAGCAGCCGGTCGGTGCCCATCGCGAACATCGCGAAATCGGCCTCGTCGATGACGTCGATGCGCAGGCCCTCGCGTGTTTCGGTGAAGCGGATATTCTTGCGCAGCTTCGCCATGCCCTTGCGGGTCATGCGATCCTCGATCTGTTTCTTGAGCGCTTCGAACTTGGCGCGATCGGCCGCGCGCATCGCCTTGCCGCCCTGGTCCTTTGTGCCGGTGGCATCGCGCGGGATGGTGATGGACATGTTGCCCTGGCCACCGGTCGTCGGATAGTTTTCCTTGCCCATGATGGAATCGCCGCCCATCAGCCCGGTCGAGCCGGCGGATGCCATCTTCATTTCGACCAGCGTCGGCGTGAAATAGTCGGCCAGCGCCTTGCGCTGCTTTTCCGTGGTCGCGCCCAGCAGCCACATCAAAAGGAAGAAGGCCATCATCGCCGTCACGAAATCGGCATAGGCGACCTTCCAGGCGCCGCCATGATGGCCGCCATGCCCTTCGACGATGATCTTCTTGACGATGATCGGCCGGGGTTCCGGCTCGTTCGCGCCGCGCTTCTTGTCGGCCATGGCCTATTTGCCCCGCATACCGTCGAACACTTCGGCGAAGGCCGGCTGGTTGGCGTGGGTCAGGCTGGAGCGTGCGGCCTCGATCACCAGCGGTTGCGGATGGCCGTGCAGCGACGCGACGATGATCTGCTTGACGACATGATACATCGACCCGTCCGCCTCGATCACGCTGCGGCAGCGGTTCGCGAAGGGATTGACCATGCCATAGGCCAGCAGCACGCCAAGGAAGGTGCCGACGAGCGCCGAACCGATCATGGCGCCCAATATGGCGGGCGGCTGGTCGATCGATCCCATGGTCTTCACCACGCCCAGAACCGCCGCGACGATGCCGAGCGCGGGCAGAGCGTCTGCCAGTCCCTGCAGATTGTCGGCGGGCTTGAGCGCCTCATGATGGTGGGTCTTGAGGCTGTTGTCCATCACCTCCTCGACCGCGTGGGGGTCAAGCGTGCCGGACGACACGACCACCAGACGCAGCGTGTCGCTGATCAGGTGGATCAGCGTCTTGTCCTTCATGAGGCGCGGATATTCGGTGAAGATGGTGGAGCTGCCCGGATCCTCGATATGCGGCTCCAGCGCGACGGGCCCCTCGACCCGCAGCGTCTTCATGAGCTTCGACACGAGGAAGATGCAGTCGAGAAAATCCTGCTTCTTGTATTTGGGGCCCTTGAACACCTTGGCAAGGCCGCCGCCCAGCGCCTTGAGGTCCGCGCCCGAATTGCCGATGATGAGCGCGCCGACCGCGGCGCCGCCGATAATCAGCATTTCGTGCGGCAGGGCGTGGAGCACCGGGCCGATATCGCCGCCGGTGAAGATGAATCCGCCAAACACCATGACGAGCAGGACGACGAGTCCGATGACTGCTAACATGCTGTTCCCCGAAATTCCTGACCATGAAGGGCCAACACCGCGACCTTTGCATGGTGAGCCCTGTCACTTGGTTAATACGGCTCGGTTAGCGCGCGATTTAGGATAAGCGGCGCGAAATCATCAGCTGATGAGATCGAACAGAGTCTTCTGGTTGATCCGCGCGAAGGCGGATTGCGCCGCGTCGAGCTGGAGCAGCTGGCTCTGGACGCGCGAGATCACTTCGGCAAGGTCGGTCGATTCGATGGCGGCGCGGCGCTCCTGGAGGTCGATGCTCACATTGGTCAGCCGCGTGCCGATGACGTCCAGCCTGTCCGACCGCACGCCCTGCTTCGTCTGCTCGACGATGACGTGATTCTGGCCGACCGCGACCGCGTCCACCGCGCTCGACAGCGCCGTGTCGTCGCCGCTCTGAACGGCAGCGATCGCCTGGCCCAATATATCGTCGATCGACATGGCGGTGCCGTCGACGTCGATGCCTTCCGACACCTGCTGGCGCGTGCCGACGACGGCAAGGTTCAGACCGCGGCTGACTGGCACCAGGATGCTCTGGTCGTCGTCGAACACGGGTACGCCCTGGAAATCCTTCTGATTGAGCATCTGGTCGATGGTCGTGCGGATCGTCGACATTTCCTCGACGATGGCGGCGCGACTCGTATCGTTGAGCGCGCCATTGCGCGCCGAGGTCACCAGCTCCTGTACGCGCACGAACAGGCTGCTAATCTCCTCCAGATTGGCTTCGGCATTGGCGGCGCGGGTCGTGCCATAGCTGACGTTGGCCTGCCAGGATGCCTGCTGTGCCTGCGAGCGCGCCACTTCGGACACCTGCACCCAGCCGAGCGGGTCGTCCGACGGTTTGTTGAGCGTGACGCCGGTGGAAATGGCGGTCTGGCCGTCGACGATGCTCTGCGACAGCTGCTGCTGACGCCGGATTTCCGCGAGCATGATCTTGTGGGTGATGCCTACCATGGTTCAAAAATTCCTTTTGCGTCACATGATCTGCAGGATCGAATCTACGGTTTCCTTGGCGATCTGCAGCACCTTGGCGCAGCCCGAATAGGCTTGCTGGATGCGCAGCAGGTCAGCCGCCTCCATGTCGAGGTCGACGCCGCTCACCGCCTCGCGCGCGGCGACCGCCTGGTCGCTGCGGCTCTGCGCGGTGGTCTGTTCGGCCTTGGTGGAGGCAAGGAGGTTGGCGTGCGACGCGATCATCGCGGTCCAGCCCTGTTCGACGCTGCCGCTGCCGCGCAGCGCGGCGGCGGCGGTCAGCAGATTGCCGTTGAGCGTGCCGTCGGCAGATCGCGTCGCCAGCTGGGCGGGATCGGTGACCAGCGCGGCGATCGTCGCCGCGCCGGCGGTGATCGACAGCAGCGCGCCGCCGGCCGCGCCCGTATCGGTCCGGCCCTGGGCGTGCCACGCATTGAGGTCGGTCACGAATTTCTGCGCCAGCCCGTCGAGGCTGGCTCGGCGCTCGGCGACGGTGTCGGCGGCGGAGAAGAGCCCGCCCAATGCCCCGTCCGCCGGCGTTGGCAGCGTGGTGCCCGTACCGGTGGCGAGCGACAGCGTGCCGTCGGCCGCGACCGTGAGCGCGACCGAACCCGCAGCATTGCCATGGACCAGAGTCTCGCCGCCCATGCTGATTTCGACCGTGTCGCGCGCGCCGAAGGCGACGGTCACGTCGAGATTGGCGTCGAGCGTCTCCAGCTCCGCGTCGCGGCTGTCGAGAAGCTGGGCGTAGGCGGACGTACCGGGCTGCGCGCGCAGCAGGCTGTTGTTGATCTCGGCCAGATTGGCGAGCGACCGGTTGATCGTCTGCACCGACGATTGCGCCTCGGTCGCGACGCCGGCGGCGACCTGCTTCAGATCGGCGGCTGTCTGCTGGAAGGCGTCGGCGACACGGCCGATCGAATCGAGGGTCGTCACGCGCAGCGAAGTGTCGTTCGGGCTGGCAGAGAGCTTGTCGATATTCTGGAACATGCCGGTCATCAGCTGGCCGATGCCGGTGCCCGAATCGTTGAGTGCGGTTTCCGTGTCGCTCTGCCAGCGCAGCCGCGCGGTTGCGCTGCCCAGCGCCTGCCCGGTCAGCCGCACGGTCGCGTCCAGATAGGGGTCCGACGCGCGGTTGATGCTCATCACCTGCGTGCCGCCGAAATTGTCGCGGGACACATACATGGCCATGGTCGACGTGGACGCGCCCGATTCGGCGGTCGTCACCGAACGGCGCGCGAAGCCCGCGGTGCTGGCATTGGCGATATTCTCGGAAATGGCGGCCATCGCGGTGCGATAGGCGCGCGTGCCCGACGCACCGATGGTGAAGAGGTCGCTCACGCGCTACTGTCCTTGGCCGGGCCGTCCGGCTTGATCGGGCCGGCGTTCGTACCCCCGCCGAACTGCGACAGCAGCATTTCCGCGATGCCCAGGCTCCCCTGGCTCGCCATGCTGTCGGCGGTCTTGGCATCGGCCATGTCGCGGAACTGCTCGGTCGCGCTCGAATCGAATACGCCTTCGCTCAGGCTGGCCGAGCGCATGGCGCCGATCATCTGGCGCAGGAAGATGGCCTCGAACTGCTGTGCGGCCTTGCCGAGCGCCGCCTTTTCGGGCGTGGCGGCAGCGGAGACGCTGGAGGAAAGCCCGGAAATCTGCATCACAACACCACCAGTTCGGCCTTCATCGCGCCCGCTTGCTTGAGCGCCTCGAGGATCGCGACCATGTCCGCCGGGGAAGCCCCGATGGCGTTGACCGCTTTGACTATATCGGTCAGCGATGCTCCGCCTTTAAAATTAACCATTGGTTTCTTTTGCTCGTCGATCGAAATCGAGCTGGAAGGCTGCATCGCGGTCTGGCCCTGGCTGAAGGGCGCGGGCTGCACGATCTGCGGCGCCTCGCTGACGCTGACGGTCAGCTTGCCGTGCGCGACGGCAGCAGGATGGATCTTGACCGCGCCGTTGATGACGACGGTGCCGGTACGCGCGTTGACGATCACCTTGGCCGGGGCGTCGGCGGGATTGATCTCGATATTCTCGATCATGCCCATCATCAGCATCCGGTCCTCGGCGCCGGGTGTCGCGTCGATCGCGATCGAAACCGCATCGGTGGCGCGCGCGCGGCGATCGCCGAAGGTGCGGTTGATGCCGTCCGCGACGCGCAGGGCCGTGGTGAGGTCGGCCTCGGCGAGATTGAAGATGAGGGTAGGGGCGGTATCGAAGCCGGTTGCGACCGCGCGCTCCACCGTCGCGCCACCCGGAATGCGGCCGGCCGACGGGATGTTGACCGACACCTGGCTGCCATCCGCGCCGGATACGCCGAGGCCGCCGACCGCGAGGTTGCCCTGTGACATGGCATAGATTTCGTTGTCGGCGCCGCGCAGCGGGGTCATGATGAGCGTGCCGCCGCGCAGCGACTTGGCCTTGCCCAGTGCCGATACGGTGACGTCGAGCCGCTGGCCGGGCTTGGCGAAGGCGGGCAGGTCGGCGGTGACCAGCACGGCCGCCGCGTTCTTGAGCGAGGGATTGATCCCCTGCGGCAGGGTCAGGCCAAAGCGCGAGACCACGCCCTTCATGCCCTGGGTCGCATATTCCATGCTGTCGTCGCCCGTGCCGGCCAGGCCGACGACGATGCCGTATCCGGTCAACTGGTTGGGGCGCACGCCCTGGAACGTGCCCAGGTCCTTGACGCGCTCGGCATAGGCCGGCGCGGCGACCAGCGCCATCAGGGGAAGCAGCAGACGAAACAGGCGGATCATGAAGCTGTGTCCCATCAGAAGGGGCTGATCATCGAGAAGAAGCGCTGCAGCCAGCCCTGGCGGCTCGCGCGGGCGATCTCGCCCTTGCCGGTGTAGATGATCTTGGCGTCGGCCACGCGGGTCGATGCTATGCGGTTGTCCGGGCTGATGTCGGCCTGGCGGACGAGGCCGCTGATCTGGATAAATTCGTCGCCGCGGTTGAGCGTCAGCGCCTTCTCCCCCTTCACCAGCATCGTGCCGTTGGGGTAGGTCGCCGCGATCGTCACGGTGATCTCGCCGTTCAGCGCGTTGGACTGGGTCGCGTTGCCCTTGCCGCTGAACTGATTCTGTCCGCCCGCCGCAACGTCGCTGGCGGAAAACAGCTTGGACAGCACGCCGGTGGTCGGCGGGGTCAGGCCCAGCGATCCGCTGCGGCTGGTGTCGGCGCTGTTGGTCTTGGTCGCCTGGGTCCTTTCCACCAGCACGATGGTGATGATGTCGCCGACATTGCCCGCGCGCGCGCCGCTGGTGAGCGGCGTGTAGCCGGTGGACGCCTGGAAGATCGATCCGTTGGCGACGGCCGCCGCCGGCTGGGCGATGACGGTCGGCGCATAGAAATTGCGTTCGGCCTCCCGCTTCTTGCCGGCAAAGGCGGGCGAAGCGGTAAGGGCGATCAGCGAGATGGCGGTAAGGAAGCGAATGACGATCATGTCCATCACATCTGCTGGTTGACGTACTGGAGCATTTCGTCGGTCGCCTTGATCATCTTGGAATTGACCTCATAGGCGCGCTGGGTCTCGATCATGTCGACCAGTTCCTCGACGACGTTGACGTTGGAGGTTTCGAGATAGCCCGAGCGGATCGCGCCGCGCCCTTCCAGACCGGCGACGCCGACCTGCGGCGTGCCGCTGGCGGCGGTTTCGGCGAGCAGGTTGCCGCCGACCGACTGGAGCCCTGCGGGGTTCATGAAGCTGGCCAGCTCGATCTGGCCGAGCTGCGTCGGCGCGCTTTCGCCCTGGAGCGTCGCCGACACGGTGCCGTCATTGCCGATCGATACCGTAGTGGCGCCTTCCGGCACGGTCACTTGCGGTATCAGCGGCAAGCCTTCGGAACTGACGACCGTGCCTTCGGCGGTGACGCTGAAATTGCCGGCGCGGGTATAGGCGATGGAGCCGTCCGGCCGTTGCAGCTGGAAATAGCCCGATCCCTCGATCGCCATGTCCAGCGCATTGTTGGTCTGGTTGAGCGTGCCCTGGCTGTTGATCTTGCTCGTGCCCTGCATCGCGACACCGGAGCCCAGATTGAGCCCGGTCGCGAACTTGTTTTCGCTGTCCGAATTGGAGCCGGCGGCGACGATCTGCTGATAGGCCAGCGTCTCGAAGTCGGCGCGGTCGCGCTTGAAGCCGGTGGTGTTGACGTTCGCCAGGTTGTTGGCGATCACGCGCATCTTGGTATTCTGCGCGTCGAGGCCGGTGCGGGCGACGTGAAGGGCGGCGTTGCTCATCTTAGTTCACTCCTCAATCGAGACGCATCAGCGATGCGCCCCCATCGTCCAGCTGCTTGGCGGTATCGATCATCTTGACCTGGGTTTCCCAGGCGCGGCTCGCCTCGATCATCGCGACCAGCGACGCCGTGGCGTTGACGTTGGACCCTTCGACGGAACCGCCGGTGACGGTCGCGATGGGATCGGACGGCAAAGCGCCGCCATTGACTTCTCGGAACAGCCCGTCGGTGCCTTTCGACACCGAAGAGCCGACCGGGCTGACGAGCTTGAGCTTGTCGATCTGCTGCGGGGCGGCGGCGTCGCCCCCGCGTGGCACGCCCCAGATGCTGCCGTCCTGCGCGATTGAAACACTGTCCAGTTCGGGCAGGGTGATCGGGCCGCCCTCGCCCAGCACGGGCAGGCCGTCGCCGGTCAGGAGGAGGCCGCTGTCGCTGAGCTTCAGGTCTCCGCGCCGCGTATAGGCTTCACTGCCGTCCGTGGCCTGAACGGCGAGCATCGCATCGCCGTTCATGGCGACGTCGAGCGGGTTGCCGGTGGCGGTGACCGCGCCTTGCGCCATGTCTGCGGCGATCACCTGTTCCGACGCCTGCGCCCGCGTGTTGAGGCTGTC
>JBEVME010000150.1:0-8286 GCA_040508785.1 Sphingobium sp. | reverse complement strand
TGCTTTGCATACCGGCCCTTTTCATGTCGCCGCCAATCCGACCGGACCGGCCCTGTCGCCTTCGATAAGGATAGGGCAACGACATGCGGTTCATCGGGAGACCAGCCAGTGCCCAGCCTGCCCTTCACCCAGGTCGATGCCTTCGCTCAAGCCCCCTTCACCGGCAATCCCGCCGCGGTGATGCCGCTCGATAGCTGGCTGGACGACGCGACGCTTCAGGCGATAGCGGCGGAGAACAACCTGTCGGAGACGGCCTTCACCGTGCCGACGCAAGGCGATGCGGATTACGAACTGCGCTGGTTCACCCCCACGGTGGAAGTGAAGCTGTGCGGACATGCCACGCTCGCCAGCGGCCATGTGCTGATCGAGGGCGACAGCATCCGCTTCCGCACGCGTCACGCGGGTATATTGACCGTCACGCGCGAGGACAAAGCCTATGCCTTGTCCTTGCCGGCATGGGACATGGCACCGCGCGCGCTGCCCGATCTGGCGGCCGGGCTGGGCGGCGCACCGGTCGAGAGCCACTGGCGCGATGGCGGCTACAGCCTGTTTCTCTATTCCGACGCCGCATCGGTGCGGGCGCTGGCGCCGGATTTCGCCACGCTGAAAAAGCATGGCGACGTCATGCTGATCGCGACCGCGCCCGGCGAGGACAGCGACATGCTGAGCCGCGTCTTCGTGCCGGGTGGCGGCGTGGACGAGGACCCGGTGACCGGATCGGCGCATGGGCTGCTGACGCCCTTCTGGGCGCGACGGCTAGGGAGGGACGCGCTGACGGCGGTGCAGGCCTCGGCGCGGGGCGGGCGGCTCGGCTGTCGGCTGGACGGCGACCGGGTCGTGCTAACCGGCCAGTGCCGGACGGTGATCGAGGGCCGTTTTTTCCCCTAGCATTTGCGCTCCCCGCGCCAGGCGCTAAGGCGCCTCGATGCCCCGCGACATAGCCGCCATCCTCCACGACGTTTTCGGCTTTCCCGCCTTTCGCGGCGTACAGGCCCAGGTGGTAGAGCGCGTCATGGCAGGCCAGGCGACGTTGGCGATCATGCCGACCGGCGCGGGCAAGTCGCTTTGCTACCAGCTGCCGGCGGTTGCGCTGGATGGCTGCTGCGTCGTCGTATCGCCGCTGATCGCGCTGATGCAGGACCAGCTGCGCGCGGCCAATGCGGTCGGCATTCGCGCCGCCAGCCTGACCAGTGTCGACGCTGACTGGCGCGAGACGCAGGACCGGCTGCGCCATGGCGATCTCGACCTGCTCTATGTGGCGCCCGAACGCGCCAGCCAGGAAGGGTTCCGCAGCCTGTTGCGATCGGCGAAGGTCGCGATGTTCGCGATCGACGAGGCCCATTGCGTGTCGGAATGGGGCCATGATTTCCGCCCCGACTATCGCCTGCTGCGCCCCCTGCTCGACGAGTTTCCGGACGTTCCGCGACTCGCCCTGACCGCCACTGCCGATGCGCACACGCGCGAGGACATACTGGTCCAGCTCGGCATTCCGCATGACGGGATGATCATATCGGGCTTCGACCGGCCCAATATCCGCTACGCGGTCTATCCGCGCGATGGCCTGACCCGCCAGATCGCCGACCTGATCGCGACCCAGCCCGGACCCGGCATCGTCTATGCCCAAACGCGCGCCGCTTGCCAGAAGATCGCCGAGGGGATCGAGCGTACCGGCCGCTCGGTGCGCATCTACCATGCCGGGCTGGACCCCGGCATCCGCGCCGCAAACCAGACCGCCTTCATCGCCAGCGAGGATATGGTGATGGTCGCCACGGTCGCCTTCGGCATGGGGATCGACAAGCCCGACGTGCGCTTCGTCGCTCATGCAGGCCTGCCCAAGTCGATCGAGGGCTATTATCAGGAATCGGGCCGCGCCGGCCGCGACGGCGAGCCGGCCACCGCGCATCTCTTCTGGGGCGCGGAGGATTTCGCCAGGGCGCGCCAGCGCATCTTCGAACTGGAACCCGCCCGCCAGCAGGGCGAACGCACCCGCATCTCCGCGCTGGGGGCGCTGGTCGAGACCGGCACCTGCCGCCGCGCCATATTGCTGCGCCATTTCGGCGAGGACCCGCCCGCCTTCTGCGGCAATTGCGACAATTGCCTCAGCCCCCCGCCGAGCATCGACGTCACCGAGACCGCGCGCAAATTCCTGTCCGCCGTCTACCGCACCGGCCAGAGTTTCGGCGTCCAGCATATCGAGACGGTGCTGACTGGGGGAGCCAGCGATAGGATTCGCGAGCGCGGCCACGACAAGATTTCCGTCTACGGCATTGTCGGGGGGGAGGAGACCGCGCTGCTGCGTCCGGTGTCGCGCGCGCTGCTGGTGCGCGACGCATTGGAAACCAACGAGCATGGCGGGCTGATGCTGGGGCCGAACGCGCGGCCGATATTGCGCGGCGAAGAGGAGGTGCGGGTCGTCCTGCCGCCCAGGCGCGAACGCAGGAACCGGACGGCGCGCACGGGCGGGAGCGACAATCCGGTGGGCGATCCGCTGTTCGACGCGCTGCGCGGCTGCCGACGGGAACTGGCGAAGGAGGCCGGGGTCCCGCCCTATGTGATCTTCCACGATTCGACGTTGCGCGAAATGGCCGAGCGCAAGCCGTCGTCGCTCCACGAACTGGGCACGGTCAGCGGCGTCGGACAGAAGAAGCTGGACGCCTGGGGCGATGCCTTCCTCGCGGCGATCAGGCCCTATCTTTAGGATCGGTTGCAGCGAGGGGCGAAGTTCACACCGTCGTCGGCCCTTTTGAACGCCATTGCGCCCGTAAAGCGGCTGCCGCGCGCCTGTGACGCGACACCGGCGCGACAATAGGGTCACGCCGGCGCGACGGCCGCGCGACGGACAGAGGGCGCGCGCCGACAACGCGGCGCCGCCGCGACGGGACGCGACAGCTCCGCGCCGGGTCGGCGACATGGACGCGCCGGTTACCGGACCCATTGCGTCCGTGGGGGCGAGAGCGGGTGGTCTCATCCTGCAGCATGAAGCAGATGAAGCGCCAGTAGGACAGCGGATCTTGGCGGGCGACCGGGAGCAGTCTGGCCGTGTGGGAAAGCCGCGACGGGCGCCGTCATGTCGTCGCCTTGACGCCGTCCCGTCAACCAATCCGCTTGAAACCGGCCCTCGCCCGGCGCATGGCTCCCAGCAAAGGAGACCCGCCATATGTTTCGCCAGCTGACCGACACCCTCTATGTTTCGCCCCAGATCAGCGTCGCGGACGTAGCGGCGGCCAAGGCGCTGGGCGTCACCATGATCGTCAATAACCGGCCCGATGACGAGGAGCCCGGCCAGGTCAACGGCGCGCAGATCGAGGCGGCGGCGGAGGCCGCCGGCATAGGCTATGCCGCCGTCCCCGTATCCCATGGCGGTTTCGCCCCATGGCAGCTGGACGGTATGGTCAAGGCGCTGGGCGAAGCGGGCGAAGGCAAGGTCCTGGCCTATTGCCGCTCGGGTACGCGCAGCACCCTGCTCTGGTCGCTGACCCGCGCCCGCGCGGGGGACAAGCCGGACGACCTTGCGGAAAAGGCGCGGGCGGCAGGCTATGACCTGTCGCCGGTGCGGCAGATCATGGACGCGCTCGCGGCGGGCTGATCCCGCTTGAGCGCGACAGAGAGCTATGACGCGATCATCCTGGGCGCGGGCGGCGCCGGGCTGATGTGTGCCGCGACCGCCGGTCAGCGGGGGCGACGGGTACTGCTGATCGACCATGCCGACGCGCCAGGCAAGAAGATCGTCATTTCGGGCGGCGGCCGCTGCAACTTCACCAATATCCACACCGCGCCGGATCGATACCTGTCCGCCAACCCGCATTTCGCCAAGTCGGCGCTGGGCCGATACACGCCCGCAGATTTCATCGCGCTGGTCGATCGTTACCGCATTGCCTGGCACGAAAAGACGCTGGGCCAGCTGTTCTGCGACGGATCGGCCAGGCAGATCGTCGCCATGCTCCTCGACGAATGCGCGGCAGGCGGCGTCGATATACGCCTCGGCGCGCCGATTGCAGCGGTCGATCATGCCGATGGCCGCTATCGTGTCATGCATGGCCGGGACATCGCGAACGCTCCCTCGCTGGTGATCGCCACCGGCGGCCCCTCGATCCCGAAAATGGGCGCGACCGGCTTCGCCTACGACCTGGCCCGCCGCTTCGGCCTCAAGGTCGTCGAGCCGCGCCCGGCCTTGGTGCCGCTGACCCTGGGCGGGGACGATGTGCTGTTCCGCGACCTGTCGGGCGTGTCGGCCGACGTGATCGCGCGTTGCGGCAAGCAGGCCTTCCGAGAGGCGGCCCTGCTCACCCATCGCGGCCTGTCCGGCCCCGCCATCCTCCAGATTTCCTCCTACTGGCGCCATGGCCAGCCCGTGACGCTCGATTTCCTGCCCGATGCCTCGCCCGGCTGGCTGCGCGAAGCCAAGCGCGCCAAGCCCCGCGCCACGGTCCAGGCGCTCCTGCGCAGCCGCTTGTCCGATCGCCTTGCCGACCTGCTGGCAGACCGCATCGCCGTCTCTGGCGACCTCGGCAACCTGCCCGACCGGCGGTTGGAGGAAGCGGAGCGCCTGCTCGGCGCCTGGCCCTTCCATCCCAACGGCACCGAAGGCTATGCGAAGGCGGAAGTCACGATCGGCGGCATCTCCACCGCCGACCTGTCCTCGCAAACGATGGAGTCACGGCGCGTAACTGGCCTTTACGCCATCGGCGAAGCGGTGGACGTGACCGGCTGGCTGGGCGGCTATAATTTCCAGTGGGCCTGGGCCAGCGGCCGGGCGGCGGGGCTTGTCCTATGATCCAGATCCTTATCGACGCCGATGCCTGCCCGGTGAAGGAGGAAATCTACAAGGTCGCGCTGCGGCATGACGTTCCGGTGATCGTGGTCAGCAACAGCCCGATCCGCATTCCGATTCACCCGCGCATCACCCGCATGGTCGTGAGCGACGGCTTCGACGCTGCCGACGACTGGATCGTCGAGAGGACCGCGCCCGGCTCGATTGTCGTCACCGCCGACATATTGCTGGCTGACCGCTGCCTGAAACTGGGCGGCGAGGTGATCGCACCGACGGGCAAGCCCTTCACCACCGCCTCGATCGGCACCGCCATCGCCACTCGTGCGATCATGGCCGACCTGCGCGCGGGGGGCGACGTGATCGGCGGCCCGGCGCCCTTTTCAAAGACCGACCGTTCCCGCTTTCTGTCGGCGCTGGACGAGGCACTGGTGCGGTCAAGGCGCAAGCGGCTCTGACGCGGCGCCTACCCGCACTCCACCGTCACATGCTCCAGGCCGGGGAGGGTTCGCACCCGCGCCCGCACCGCGCGCACATCGGCGCCCTCCGCCAGGCTGACGATCGCGGCGTGGGCGTGCGGTCCTATGCGCCAGACGTGCAGGTCCCTGATCGTCGCACCCTCCGCCTCGGCAAGGGCGCGTACGCGCGCCATCAAGGCGGGCTCGGCAGCATCGAGCAGGATCGCGGCGGTATCCCGCATCAGTCCCCAGGCCCAGCGCGCGATCACGATCGCGCCCAATAGGCCGACCGCCGGGTCGAGCCACCACGCGTCAAGATAACGCCCCGCGAGCAGCGCCACGATCGCCAGCACGGAGGTCAGCGCGTCGGTCAGCACATGCACATAGGCGGCGCGCAGATTATTGTCGGCATGGCCATGACCTTGTTCCCCGCTGTCATGGCGGTGATCGTGACTATGGTCATGCCCGAGCAGCAGCGCGCTCAGCAGGTTGATGACGAGGCCGACGATCGCGACCAGCGTCGCCTCGCCAAAGGCCACCTTGACCGGCTCGAACAACCGAAATCCCGACTCGATCGCGATGAACAGCGCCATCACCATCAGCAGCAGCGCCGAGGCGAAGCCGGACAGATCGCCCACCTTCCCGGTTCCGAAAGTATAGCGCGGGTTCCGCGCATGGCGCCTGGCATAGCGATAGGCCGCCGCGGCCACCGCCAGCGCGCCGGCATGGGTGGCCATATGGAAACCGTCGGCCAGCAGGGCCATCGATCCGGTCAGCCAGCCGAAGACGATCTCTACGACCATGGTCGCAGTGGTGAGCCAGACCACCCACAATGTCTTCTGCGCGTTTCGGTCGTGCCCGGCGGTCAGGTAAATATGGTCGAAATAATGGCTGTCCTCCCCCTGGGGCACGGGAGGCAGCATCGCTGCGGGCGCGGGATCATGGTCAAGATGGTGGTGGCCGGGATCGTCGTGCATCGACCAGATCATAGCGGCCGATCATGCAACAGGCGAGGGTATCCATCTCCCCGATATTTCCTCCATGCATTCCGGCCGCGATCATCCTAACAGGGCAATATGGCAGAGGCCCTTCCGTGCGATTTGGCGATCCTGGGCGGCGGCCTTGCCGGCGGCCTGATAGCGCTCGCCTTCGCGGCGCGCCGACCCGACGTCCGCCTGCTGCTCATCGAGCGCGACGCGAAGTTGGGCGGTAACCATGTCTGGTCCTTCTTCGATGGCGATATTCCCGCGTCCGACCGATGGCTGGTCGATCCGCTCATCACCCGGCGCTGGGCGGGCGGACATGATGTGCGCTTCCCCGGCCATGTGCGCACGCTGGCCGCACCCTATAACAGCATCGAATCCGCAACCTTCGATACCCGTCTTCGGGCCACGCTCGGCGACCGCGTGGTCCTCGGCGCCGATGTCCTCCATGTCGCCGCCGATACCGTCATGCTGGCCGACGGCCGTTCCATCGCTGCCCGCGCGGTAATCGACGCGCGTGGCATCGCCGACCTGTCGTCGCTGGATTGCGGCTGGCAGAAATTCGTGGGTCAGCTGCTGCGCCTGGCGCGGCCCCACGGACTTGAGCGGCCGGTCATCATGGATGCCGGCGTGACCCAGATCGACGGCTATCGCTTCGTCTATCTGCTCCCGCGCGACGCCTTCTCGGTCTTCGTGGAGGATACCTATTACAGCGACACACCCGACCTTGAGGTTTCGACGGTCGTGGCGCGCATCGCGGACTATGCCGACGGGCAGGGCTGGGAGATCGAACAGACACTGCACAGCGAGACCGGGGTGCTGCCGGTGGTGAAAGGCGGGGATTTCGATCGTTTCTGGCCCGCTGACGATCCGATCGCTCGGGCTGGGGTGAGGGCAGGGCTTTTCCATCCGCTGACCGGCTATTCCCTGCCCGATGCGGTCGCGGGCGCTCTGTGGCTGTCCGACCGGCCGCTTGAGGATCTGCCAGCGGCTGCCCGTGCCCGCGCGGCCATGCATTGGCGCGGTGGCGGCTATTACCGGATGCTGGCGCGGATGCTGTTCGACGCCGCAGGCCCGCAGGAGCGGTGGCGCATATTCGATCGCTTCTATCGCCTGCCCGAGCCATTGATCGGGCGCTTCTACGCCGGTCGCTCCGACCGTGCCGACAAGGTACGCATCTTGTGCGGACGGCCGCCTGTCCCCATAAGGGGCGCCATGCGTGCATTGATGAGCCACATCGCTCGATGAGCCGGACGGCCATCGTCATCGGCGCCGGCTTCGGCGGACTCGCGCTCGCGATCCGGCTGCAGTCGGCCGGCGTCGCCACGACGCTGATAGAGGCGAGGGACCGGCCGGGCGGCCGCGCCTATATGTGGGAAAGGGATGGCTTCACCTTCGACGCCGGGCCGACCGTCATCACCGATCCCGACTGCCTGGCCGAATTGTGGCGGTTGTCGGGGCATGACATGGCGGACGACGTCACCCTGCTGCCGGTCAGCCCCTTCTATCGGCTGAACTGGCGCGACGGCACAAATTTCGACTATAGCAACGACGAACCCGCGCTGCGCGCCCAGATCGCCAAGCTCGATCCGGCAGACGTCGCGGGTTACGAGCGCTTCCTGGACTATGCCGCGGGCGTCTATGAGGAGGGCTATCGCAAGCTCGGATCGGTCGCCTTTCTCGACTTCGCGTCGATGATAAAGGCCGCCCCGGCGCTGGCCCGCTACCAGGCCTGGCGGTCGGTCTATGCGATGGTCTCCTCCTTCGTGAAGAGCGAGAAGTTGCGGGAGGCGCTGTCCTTCCACACCCTTCTGGTCGGCGGCAATCCCATGAACACCAGCGCCATCTACGCGCTGATCCACAAGCTGGAGAAGGATGGCGGCGTCTGGTTCGCGCGCGGAGGGACCAACCGGCTGGTGCAGGGCATGGCGACCCATTTCGAGCGGCTCGGCGGGACGATCCTGCTCGGCGATCCGGTCAACCGCATCGAGACGGTTGGCGACCGCGTCACCGGCGTCACGACGCGCGCGGGCCTGCGCTTCGAGGCCGATGCCGTGGCCAGCAATGGCGACCTGAT
>JBEVME010000137.1:0-6764 GCA_040508785.1 Sphingobium sp. | reverse complement strand
CCGGGCGCGGGCCGGAAATGGCCGAACGGCTGGCGCGACTGCGCAGGAAATAGGAGACAGGGCAGATGAAGATTTTCGTGATCGGCGGGACCGGGATGATCGGCGGCCATGCGGCGCGGGCGATGGTGGCGGGGGGGCATGACGTGACCAGCCTGGCCCGGTCGGATGCGGCGGAGGCCAAGCTGTCGGCGTCGGGTATCGCCGCGATCCGGGGCGATGCGGAGGATCGGGATGCGCTGGCAACGGGCATTGCGGACGCCGAGACAGTGGTGTTCGCGCCCTCTATGGGCGACGCGGAGACTGCCGTCGTCGACTGGATCATCGACCATATGGCGGACAGTGGTAAGAGCCTGATCTTCTGTTCGGGGACGGGCGTGCTGGGCCAGCGCACCGGCGGGACATGGAGCGAGGATACGTTCGCCGAGGCCGACGACTTCGTGCCGCAGCGGGCGATATCAACGCGCTTCATGCTGGAAGGCCGTGTAAGGGCCGCGTCCGCAAAAGGCCTGAAGCGTGGGATCGTGGTGCGCCCGCCCGCCGTCTGGTCCCATGAACAGCCCCATTCGCTGGTCACCGGCGTACTGGATTCGGTGCGCAAGACCGGGGCGGCCTGCTATATCGGGCAGGGGCTCAACATGTATACGCATATCCATGCCGAGGATCTGGGCGAGGTTTTCCGCCTGGTCGCCGAGAGCGGGCAGGATGGCGCGGTCTATCATGCGGTGGCGGGCGAAATCCCGAACCGCTGGATCGCCGAGACGGTCGCGCGGCTGACCGGAGCGCCTACGCGCAGCATCACGATCGACGAGGCGATCGATCTGTGGGGCAAGTTCGCTACGCTGATCGTCTTCTCCTGCTCCAGCCGCTCGCGCAGCCCGCGCACACGGACAGAATTTGGCTGGGCGCCCAAGCATAGCGACATGCTGGCGGCGGCGGAGGCGTCGGTGAAGGCGCTGCTCGCCGAAAATCCCATCGGTGAGGCGGTGTCAGCCTAATTCCTCCAGCATCCTGAGCGCGGCACGGCGGTCGAGCTTGTTGGTCGCCGTCGTCGGCGCCTTCGCGATGATCGCCAGCCGACGCGGCACCTTGTAAGAGGAAAGCAGCGGCTTGGCGCCCGCGAGCACGGTGTCGAGCGCCAGAGTCGCGCCCTCGCGCGCTACGAGCAGGGCGCCGACAACCTGGCCGCGCTCGGGATCGGGCACACCCAGCACATGGGCCTCGGCGATGCCGGGCAGGGTGAGCAGGGCGGCCTCCACCTCGGCCGGGGCGACGTTTGCGCCAGCGGTCTTGATCATCGCATCGCGGCGGCCGTGGAAGAAGAGATGGTCGTCGCGGATGGTGCAGATGTCGCCGGTCGCGAACCAACCGTCGGCGTCGAACGTGTCCTGCCGCTCGCGGCCGGCATAGCCCATCATCAGCGTGTCGCCGCGCACATGCAGTTCGCCTTCCTCGCCCTCGCCCAGGATCGCGCCGGTTTCGGGATCGACGATCCGATGTTCCATGCCCGGCGCCAACAGGCCCATGGCGCCGCGATGATCGTCGTCGATCTCGGCCATGGCGAGGCTGTGGGGGCCGGACGTTTCCGTCATCCCCATGGCGAAGCCGAACGGGTTGGGGTTGCGCTGGTGGCGCTCGGGCGGGATCATGGCCAGGACCGACCCGGCGCGCACGGCGCTCCAGTCGCGACCGGCAAAGCTCGGGTCGTCGGCGATCTGCCGCGCCATCTGGGGGAAAAGCTGCAGCGTGGTACAGCGCTCTCCTTCGATGACGTCGAGCAGCGCGCTGCCGCTGCGCGCGGAGGTGACCACGGCGCCGCCGACCTGCATCAGCGTCATCAGCGAGGTCACGAGCCCACCCACCCAGAACATGGGCGAGGCTGCGAACAGCCGGTCGCCGTCCCGATAGGGCATGGACGCGGCCCAGCGGCGCGAACAGCGCAGCATATTGCCGTGGCTGTGCATTACCCCCTTGGGTTCGGAGGTGGAGCCAGACGTGTAGATGATGGTCAGCATGTCGGCCGGAGTGACGAGCGCCTCCGCCGCGGCGACCACCGCCAGCTCCGCCGGGCTGGCCGCCCGCTCCACGATGTTGGTCGCCCATCCGGCCACGCCGCGCCACAGCCAGACCGTGCGCAGATGCGGCGCGTCAGGCGTGAGGATGGTGGTGCCCTCCACCGCGCCGTCGATCATCCTGCCCAGCCGGTCGATGAAATCCGAGCCGAGATAGGCATCGGTCGCGATGAGCAGCCCAAAGCCGGCACTGCGCGCGATCCGGGCCAGCTCTGCGGGGCTGGACAGGGTGCTGACGGGCACCGGCACCGCACCGATCCGCGCCAGGGCGAAAAAGCTCACCAGAAATTCTATGCCGTTGGGCAGCAGCAATCCGACGCGGGTGCCGCGCCCCACCCCGGCGCGCAGCAGGTGTGCCGCGAAGTCGGCGGATCGTGCATGGAGGCCGGCATAGCTGATCCGTTCGTTGTCGATCACCATCAGGTCGCGGTCGCCGTGGGTGTCCGCGCCCCAGCGCAGCAGCGCGGGCAATGTCGGCGTGACGGGCGCCGTCTTCTCCCAGTCCAGGTGAGTGATTGCGAAACGGGGCATGACCTCTCCTCAAGCCTTGGTATCAACCTGTATTTTTACGAAGTTGACACGGACGGAGACTGCGAACAACGAGCAAAGTGAACCAGGTGTACGAGGAGGCATGAATGGGTAAGGCTCAGGCGGTCGAGGGAGGCTATTCGCCCCAGGCGCTCGACATCGCGGCGCGGGTCGAGGCATTCGTGCGGAACATCGTCATCCCCTATGAGACAGACCCGCGCCGGGACCATCATGGCGCCCCGACCGACGCGCTGGTCGACGAGCTGAAAGCGCGCGCGCGCGAGGCCGGCGTACTGACGCCCCACATCCTGCCGGACGGCGGACACCTGACCCAGCGCGAGACCGCGCTGGTGCTGCGCAAATCCGGCCTGTCGATCCTGGGTCCGCTGGCGGTCAACACGACCGCGCCGGATGAAGGCAATATGTACCTGCTCGGCAAGGTCGGCAGCCCTGAAATGAAGGCGCGTTTCCTCAAGCCGCTGGTCGAGGGCAAGTGCCGCAGCGCCTTCTTCATGACCGAGCCGGCGAGCGACAATGGCGCGGGATCAGACCCGTCGATGATGCTCACCACATGCCGGATGGACGGCAATCACTGGGTCATCAACGGCAAGAAGCGCTTCATCACCGGCGCCGACGGGGCGAAGGTCGGCATCATCATGGCGAAGTCGGATGATGGCGCCTGCATGTTCATGGTCGACCTGCCCGATCCCGCCATCCGGATCACCCGCGTGCCCAACACGATCGACAGCTCGATGCCCGGCGGTCATGCCGAGATCACGATCGACAATCTGCGCGTGCCCGCCGACCAGATGCTGGGAGAGAGCGGCGAGGGGTTCAAATATGCGCAGGTGCGGCTGAGCCCGGCACGCCTGTCCCACTGTATGCGCTGGCATGGCGTGGCCGTGCGCGCCAACGAGATCGCCACCGACTATGCCTGCCGGCGCAAGGCCTTCGGCAAAACGCTCGTCGATCATGAGGGCGTCGGCTTCATGCTGGCGGAAAATCTGATCGACCTGAAGCAGGCCGAACTGATGATCGACTGGTGCGCCGACGTGCTCGACACCGGATCGCTCGGAACGGTCGAAAGCTCGATGGCCAAGGTTGCCGTCTCCGAAGCGCTGAGCCGCGTCGCCGACCGCTGCGTCCAGGTGATGGGCGGCACGGGCGTGACCGACGACACGATGGTCGAGCAATTCTATCGCGAGATCCGCGCCTTCCGCATCTATGACGGCCCGACCGAGGTGCATAAATGGAGCCTCGCCAAGAAGGTCAAGCGCGACTGGACCAAGGCGCAGGAGACGGGGTCGGCGGCATGAGCGGGTTCGCGGTCGAATCGCAGATCGGCACCAGCGCGGTGCGAGACAAGCACCGCTTCGACGAGGCCGCGCTCGAAGCGTGGATGCAGGCCAATGTCGCCGGTTTCGCCGGGCCGCTGACGGTCGAGCAGTTCAAGGGCGGTCAGTCCAATCCGACCTACAAGCTCATCACGCCCACGCGCCATTATGTGATGCGCCGCAAGCCCCCCGGCGACCTGCTGCCCGGCGCGCATGCGGTCGACCGGGAGGCGCGCGTGCTGTCCGCGCTGGAGGGGACGGGCGTTCCGGTCGCCCATGTCTATGGCCTGTGCACCGACGACAGCGTGATCGGCACCTGGTTCTTCATCATGGAGATGGTCGAGGGCCGCATCATCTGGGACGCCACCTTCCCCGACGTGCCGCGCGAGGACCGGCCCGCTTATTTCGACGCGATGAACGCGGCGATCGCTGCGCTGCACCAGGTCGATCCGGTGGCTGCCGGGCTGGGCGACTATGGCAAGCCCGGCAATTATTTCGCGCGCCAGATCGCGCGCTGGAGCCGGCAATATGTGGAAGATACCGACGCCGGGCGCGACCCCAATCTCGACCGGCTGATCGAATGGCTACCGACTGCCATCCCGCAAGGCGACGAGACGCGCGTCGTCCATGGCGATTTCCGCACCGACAATATGATCTTCCATCCCACCGAGCCACGCATCCTGGCGGTGCTCGACTGGGAATTGTCCACGCTCGGCCATCCGCTGGCCGATTTCACCTATCATGCGATGATGTACCGGATGCCGCCGCTGGTCGTGCCAGGTCTTGCGGGTGCCGATCTCAAGGCACTCAATATTCCGAGCGAGGAGGAGTATCTGGCCGCCTATTGCGCGCGGACAGGGCGCGACACGCTGCCGGGCTATGATTTCGCGGTGGCGTTCAACTTCTTCCGCTTCGCCGCGATCATCCACGGCATAAAGGGCCGGGTGATCCGCGGCACCGCCGCCAATGCCGAAGCACAGGCGCGCGCCGATGCCGTCCCCGCGCTTGCCGCGCTGGCCTGGGAGCAGGCCAGGCGGGCAGGTGCGCCGGCATAGCCTCAGCCATTGAAGGCCAGGCGCAGTCCAGGCTCTTCCCAGCGCGCGCGAATCAGACGGCCGGTCTGCGATAGGGTGATATAGGCGTCCTGCATGTCCGCGCCGCCAAAGGCGATGTTTGTGACATAGGGATCGGGGAAGGACGTCCGCGTGACCGCGCCCGCCGGCGAGATGGACGAGATGCCGCCGTCGAACAGCGTGCCGACGCAGATATTGCCGGCTGCGGTGACAGCCAGGCTGTCGAGCGCGACCGGCCCGGTCACATTCGCCACCAGCCGCGGCTTCTGCTGGCCGGGGATCGTGGCGTCAAACGCGTAGAGGCGCGTCTGGAAGGTGTCCGCGACATAGACCGTCGCGCCGTCGGGCGAGAGGCCCACGCCATTATAGGATTGGGCGTGATCGTGGACGCGCTCAATCGTTCCGGCCTGCGGATCGCAATGGAAGAGCCCGCTCGCCTCGGTGACCCGGTCATAGCGCTTGCCAAGATCGGTGAACCAGAGGCTGCCGTCCGCTGCGAAGACGAGGTCATTGGGCGCCGACAGCGCTATGCCGTCGCAGGTTTCGAACAGGCGTTCGACCCGTCCGGTGGAGAGGTCTACGCGCTCCAGCCGGCCCTCGCTGCCAGGGCCGGTCGCGTTGCCGCCCCCGCCCGGCGCCAGCCCGCCGCTGTTGCAGATATAGAGGGCGCCGTCCGGTCCGATCGCCGCGCCGTTCGGCCCGCCGCCAATGTCCGAAACCGTTTCCTTCCGTCCATCCCAGCAGCGGGTGATCCGCCCGGCGCCAAGCTCGACGACGATGACCGATCCGTCGGACATCGCCACCGGTCCCTCGGGAAAACCAAGTCCATCAGCGATCAGTTCGATGGGCATGGCCATCCTCCTATGGGTCCGGATCTAGCGGACCTCGTACTTCTTCGCCTGTCCCATGATCGCGAACCGGTCCACCTGCGCCGTGCCGATCGGGTTGCCGACCTGACAATATTTGAGCGCGACCTGCAACGCCGTTGTGCGCGGCAGGTCGAGCGACTCCCAGATCGCGCGCACCGTGCCCTGCGTCGCGGCGGGCGGCTTGGCGGCGATGATGCGGGCCAGCTCATCGGCCCGCGCCCACAGCGCGTCGAGCGGCAGGACTTCGGACACCAGGCCGATGCGCAGCGCCGTATGCGCCGAAATCCGCTCGTCATTGCCGAGCAGGGCCATGCGCAACACGTCGCCCAGCGGCATCCGATAGGTAGCGCCGATCGGCTCCAGCGCGGCCGTCATGCCGTAGGTGACGTGCGGGTCGAAGAAGGTCGCGTCTTCCGAGGCGATGACGATGTCGCTTTCGTTGATCCAGTAAAAGGCACCGCCGGCCGCCATGCCATGCACTGCGGTGATGACCGGCTTCCAGCAGCGATTGGCCTTTGGCCCCAACCTGTCGCCCGGATCTTCGGCGGTCCAGACATTGTCATGCATGATCGCCTGGCCGGGCTCACGCGTCAGCTTCACGTCCACGCCGGTCGAAAAGGCGCGCCCCGGCGCGGCGCGCAGGACCACGGCATGGACCGTGTCATCCTCCGCAAGATCGCGCCACAGGAAGCCGAATTCCTCCAGCATCTGCTTGGTGAAACTGTTCAGCGCTTCGGGGCGGTTGATGGTGACGGTCGCGACATGATCGGCCTTGTCGACCAGGATGGTTTCGAATTGCACTGTCAGCCCCTCTAACTAGGTTATATAGCCATAGGAGCGGCTGGTGCCGGGCGCAACCTTGCGCCCGGCCGCTTTGATCGCCTAATGTTA
>JBEVME010000132.1:0-15312 GCA_040508785.1 Sphingobium sp. | reverse complement strand
CAAGGCAAAGACCATCGAGAAATATCTGGGCGGCGACTTCAAGGTTCTCGCCTCCTATGGCCACGTCCGCGATCTTCCGGCCAAGGACGGATCGGTCGACCCGGACAACGGCTTTGCCATGTCGTGGGAAAATTATGCGGACAAGGGCAAGCAGCCGAAAGCCATCAGCGACGCGGCCAAGGGCGCGACGCGCCTGATCCTGGCGACTGACCCCGATCGCGAGGGGGAAGCGATCAGCTGGCATGTGCAGGAAGTGCTGCGTGCCAAGAAGGCGCTGCCCGCGACGGTGGACCGCGTGACGTTCAACGCGATCACGAAGGCGGCCGTGCTGGACGCGATGGCCAAGCCGCGTGCGCTCGACGAGGATCTGATCGACGCCTATCGCGCCCGCCGCGCGCTCGACTATCTGGTCGGCTTCACGCTGTCGCCCGTGTTGTGGCGCAAGCTCCCCGGCGCCAAGTCGGCCGGGCGCGTGCAATCGGTCGCGCTGCGGCTGGTGGTCGAGCGCGAGCGCGAGATCGAAACCTTCGTGGCGCAGGAATATTGGTCGGTCGCCGCCGACATGGAGCATGACGGCACTGGCTTCGCCGCGCGCCTCGTCCGCTGGAAGGGCGAGAAGATCGAGCGTCTGACCATCGGCCGCGAAGGCGACGCCATGGCGGCCAAGGCGGACGTGGAGGCCGGCCGCTTCACGGTCGAGAAGGTCGAGACCAAGCCGGTCAGCCGCAACCCTCCACCGCCCTTCACCACCTCCACCCTGCAACAGGAGGCCGCACGCAAGCTCGGCTTTTCCGCAAGCCACACGATGCGGATCGCGCAGCAGCTCTATGAGGACGGCGCGATCACATACATGCGGACCGACGGCGTGCAGATGGACGGCAGCGCCATTTCGGCGGCGCGGAAGGCCATCGCGGAACGCTATGACGGCGCCTATGTCCCCGACAAGCCGCGCATCTACCAGACCAAGGCGAAGAACGCGCAGGAGGCGCATGAAGCCATCCGGCCGACCGAATTTTCACGCGACAAGGTCGGTTCGGGCGACCATGCCCGCCTCTACGACCTTGTCTTCAAGCGCGCGCTGGCGAGCCAGATGGCGTCGGCGCGGCTGGAGCGGACGGTCATCGATCTGGTCGAGGGCACGGGGCAGCACGCCCTGCGCGCGACCGGCCAGGTCGTGATCTTCCCCGGATTCCTCGCGCTCTACGAAGAGGGCCGGGACGATGCGGAGGATGACGATTCCAAACTGCTCCCCCGCCTGCGCGAGGGCGACGTGCCGGTGAAGAAGAAGGTCACCGCCGACCAGCATTTCACCCAGCCTCCGCCGCGCTATTCCGAAGCGTCGCTGGTCAAGCGGCTGGAGGAACTGGGGATCGGGCGGCCGTCCACCTATGCCTCGACGTTGCAGGTGCTCAAGGACCGCGACTATGTGCGGATCGAGAAGAACCGCTTCTTCGCCGAGGAGAGCGGGCGGCTGGTGACGGCGTTCCTGGAGCGTTTCTTCACCCGCTATGTTTCTTATGATTTCACTGCCGGTCTGGAAGACGAGCTGGACGAGATCAGTGGCGGCCGGGCGCAGTGGCAGGCGGTGCTGGAATCCTTCTGGAAGGACTTCAAGCCCAAGACCGCCGAGGTGATGGAACAGAAGCCCTCCGACATCACGGCGGAGCTGGACAAGTTTCTGGAACCTATGCTGTTCCCGCCCAAGGCCGACGGCAGCAACCCGCGCGCCTGCCCGCTCTGCGCCGACGGGCAGCTATCGCTGCGCGGGGGCAAATATGGCGCGTTCATCGCCTGCTCCAACTATCCCGAATGCAAGTTCACGCGCAAATTCGGCCAGCCCGGTGGCGGCGACGGCGCGGACAGCGGGCCGGAAATCCTCGGCAAGCATCCCGAGACCGGGCAGGATATCATCCGCAAATCCGGGCGCTTCGGGCCCTATATCGAGATGGGCGAGGGCAAGGAGGCCAAGCGCGGCTCCATCCCCAAGGACCTGCCCGATGGCGAGCTGACGCTCGACTGGGCCGTCAAGCTGCTGAGCCTGCCGCGCGAGGTCGGACTGCACCCCGAAACGGGCCTGCCGATCGTCGCGAATATAGGACGCTTCGGCCCCTATCTGCTGCACGACAAGAAATATGGGAAGCTGTCCGGCACGGCGGAAATCTTCGAGATCGGCATGAACAGCGCGGTCGTGCGCCTCGCCGAAGCCGCGAACCGGGGACCGCGTGCCGGCGGCCGGGAGCCGCTCAAGGTGCTGGGCGCGCATCCGCGCACCGAGCTGGAGATCAAGCTGATGGAGGGCCGCTACGGGGCCTATGTGACCGACGGCACCACCAACGCGACCCTGCCCAAAACAGTGGACAAGGACCAGCTCACCCTGGAAGAGGCCGCCCAGCTGATCGACGCCCGCGCGGCGGCCGCGCCTGCCAAGAAAGGCAAGAAGAAAGCGGCACCCAAGAAGGCGGCGGTGAAGAAACCTGCGACGGCGGAAAAGCCGGCGGCCAGCAAGCCAGCGGCGAAGAAGGCGGGCTAGGGCAGGGGAGGTCGATTGCAATCGCCTCCCCATCCCCTGTTCGGTGCGAGCCTGTCGATGCCTTTTCTTGCGCCGCCCGAAAAGGCGGCCCTTGGGAACGCTCAGGGCGGACGGTTGTATTGACTGCTCCAATGCTTCGACCAGTGACGCTATCGCCCGCTGTAGCGTGTCGGCTCCCCCTCAGATCGCCGCCTCGATCGCCCACAAACTCCCGTTTATCGACACCACATACAGGTTGCCGGCCTGGTCCTCGCCGAAGCTGGTGACGTTGGCGATCGTCCCGGCATCCGGCGCGAAGCTGGTGATGCGGTTGGTGAACAGGCCGCTATTGCCGGTCGTGCCCGGTGAGAGCGAAGCGATCGGCACGGACCAGATATTGCCGGTCACGAAGTCGGCGAAGACATACAGGCCCTGCAATTGCTCCACCGGCCCGCGATAGACGTAGCCGCCGGTGATCGATTCGCCCTGCAGCGGCCCCGAACCATGGTCATATTCAGTGACCGGCATGGTGAGGCCGGCCGGGTCGCTGCCGGCGTTTGGACGGGTGCCCTCATATAGTGGCCAGCCCATGTTCAGGCCGGCCTGCGCCGTGGTGACGAGGTTGATTTCCTCGCGTGCGTCCTGACCGACATCGGCGATCCACAGTCTGCCGGTCGCACGGTCGAAGCTGTTGCGGAACGGGTTACGCAGGCCATACAGCCAGACCTCCGGCGCGCCGCCGCTCGTCGCGAAGGGATTGGCGGCGGGAATGCCATAGTCGCGCGCATCTTCGGTCGGGAAATCGTCGCGCGACACGTCCAGCCGCAGCATCTTGCCGAGCAGCGTCGCCTTGTTCTGGCCGTTGCTGTCGGGATCGTTCGCGCCGCCGCCATCGCCGACCGCGACGTAGAGCAGCCCGTCGGCACCGAAGCCGATCCAGCCGCCATTATGGTTGGTGCGGGCATGGGGGATGCGGAGCAGCACATCGGCGCTCGCCGGGTCGAGCCGCGTGCGATCGCCCGCCAGCGTGGTATAGCGGCGCAGCTGGATTTCACCGCCCGCTGCCGTCAGGTAGACATAGGCGCGCCCGCTCGTCATGAAATCGGGTGCCAGCGCCAGGCCGAGCAGGCCGCGCTCGCCATTGCTGGTGACGATGCCGCTGACGTCCAGGAACGGGTCCGCCGCGATCGCCCCGGTGGAAGGCGTCACCAGCCGGATCATCCCGCCCTTCTGCACGACCAGCACCCGGCCGCTGTCGTCGGGCAACGCGGTCAGGAACAGCGGCTGGGACAGCGCGGTCGTGATCCGCCGCACGCGGAAATCGCCCGCCGTCGCATTCGTCACTGTGACGGTCAGATTGAGGGTCGCGCTCGCCGCGCCGTCGCTGGCATTGAGCGTGACGAGATAGGCATTGTCGCCATCGGCATCGGCCGGGGCCTCGAAGTCCGGCCGCGCGACAAAGGACAGGACGCCGGCCGGCGTCATGGTAAAGCGCGCCGCGTCGGCGCCCCCCGCAATGGCGAAGGTCAGCCCCTGACCGTCGGGATCGGTCGCAGCCGCCGAATAAGCTGGTCCGGTTGTGTTTTCCGGCACCGATACGGTCGCAGCCGAACTGAAGACGGGCGGCCGGTTGACGGGAGGCGAGGAGGAGTCGCCGCCGCAGCCCGCGAGCGGGAGACAGGCCAGCGACAGGCAGGCAAAGGCAATCGTGACGACACGCATGGCATCCTCCCACTAGCCCGACGCACCCGGTCTATCGGTTGCTCGGCACATTGGCCAGTCCGGACGCGCGTGTCAGGCGGGCGGCACCGGTGCACCTTCGACGATGAACTGACGCCCGGTCGATGCCCTGCGTCGGATGGCCATCGCGGCCTCCTCCTCGGGGGATGCCTGGAACGCCGAGGCTGCCTCCATGCTCGGAAACTGGATGACGACGATGCGGCCAGCGGGCGGCGCGCCCTCCACCGCCACCGTCCTGCCGCCGCGGGCAAGATAGACGCCGCCGAACTTGGCGACGACAGGCGTCACGGCGGCGACATAAGCCTTATAGCCCTCAGGATCTGTCACGCTGATCTCGGCGACGACATAGGCCTTGGGGGAAGGGGTCACGGCCGCCCAGGCGGCGCCCGCCGCGACCGCGCCGACCAGGCCGCCGCACAGCATCTTCCGGTTGATCATCCTGCCGTCTCCCCTCACTCCACCCAGTCCAGCCCGATATCGCGATAGATGCCGCGATCGTCTTCCCAGTCTTCCTTGACCTTGACGTGAAGATAAAGGTGCACCTTCACGCCCAGCAGGGTCGCCAGTTCGGCCCGCGCCTTGGAGCCGATCTCCTTCAGGCGCTGCCCGCCCTTGCCGAGCACGATCGCGCGCTGGGTCGGGCGACCGACCAGTATCTGCTGGTGGATCTCGACCGATCCGTCCTCGCGCTCCTTATACTGCTCCGTATCGACGGCGGTGGCATAGGGCAGTTCGGCGTGGAGCTGATGATAGAGCTGCTCGCGCGTGATCTCGGCCGCCAGCATCCGGTCGGTGGCGTCTGACACCTGATCGGCGGGGAAATGCCACGGCCCCTGCGGCATCGCCGCGGCGAAGGCGGTCTTCAGCTGGGGCAGACCGTCCCCGGTCGCCGCCGATACGAAATAGGTCTCGGCGAAATCGACCTGCTCATAGAGCCGCTGAACGTGGGTCAGCAGCTTCTCCTTGATCGCGATGTCGACCTTGTTGATGATGAGCCACTTGGGTTCGCCGCGATGCTTGAGCGCCTCGACGATCGGCTCCATCTTGGAGCCGAGCCCGGCCTTGCCGTCCACCACCAGCGCGATCAGGTCCGCGCCCTGCGCCCCGCCCCAGGCAGCCTGCACCATCGCGCGGTCCAGCCGGCGTTTGGGCGCGAAGATGCCGGGCGTATCGACCAGCACGATCTGCGCATCGCCTTCTATCCCGACGCCCATGACGCGGGTGCGCGTGGTCTGTGCCTTGGGACTGGTGATCGCCACCTTCTGCCCCACCAGCGCATTCACCAGCGTGGACTTGCCCGCATTGGGCGCGCCCACGACGGCAACGACGCCGCAGCGTTGGGTATTTGCATTTTCCACTATCAACTCCGTTCGCCCTGAGCTTGTCGAAGGGCTTCACTTTCTTCGCGAGATCGCGCCAATGTCGAGATGAGTGCCCAATCATCGCGTATAAGCCCGAGCTTTTCGGCCCGGCTCCAGCCCTTGATCTGTCTTTCGGCTTCAAACGCCTCGATACGCGTGCCGAACGCCTGTGACCAGACCAGTTTCACCGGCTGTCGAGTCTGCGTGTAACCGGGTATTTGTCCTGACTGATGCCCGCCGATGCGCGCTTCCAGATTATCGGTATGGCCGACATACAAACTGCGATCAGCGCAGTGGAGCATGTAGGTCCAGAAAACATCGGCGCATTAGAGACAAAGTAGAAGGCTTCGACAAGCTCAGCCCGAACGGAGGGGAGGCGTTGTTCAAAAGCGGCCGTGCCGCATTCACGCTACCCCTCCAGCTTCTCCAGCAACGCCTTCGCCGCCGCCGTTTCCGCTTCCTGCTTCGACGCACCGGTCGCGCTGGCCTCGCCCGCGCCCTTGATCGCAACCGTGACCGTAAAGCGCAGCGCATGATCCGGGCCGGAGCGGTCGGTCAGCCCATATTCGGGCGGCTTGCGCTTGTTGGCGGCGGCCCATTCCTGCAGCGCGGACTTGGGGTGGCGCGGGGCGCTGGTCTGGGTGTCGACCCGATCCGCCCACAGGCGCCTCACCAGCGCCCGCGCCTCGTCGATCCCGCCTTCCAGATAGAGCGCGCCAATCAGCGCCTCCATGACGTCGCCCAGCACATTGTCGCTGTCCACCGCGCCGTCGTCGCGCGCTTGCTTTCCCAGCACCAGATGCTTCGCCAGGCCGATGCCCCGCGCCACCGCAGCGCAGGTCTCGCCCGACACCAGCGCGTTGAACCGGCGCGACAGTTTGCCTTCGGGCTCGTCGGGAAAGCGCTGCCACAACCATTCGGCGACGATCAGGCCCAGCACTCGGTCGCCCAGAAACTCCAGCCGCTCGTAATTGGCCGCCTGCGCGCTGCCATGGGTCAGCGCCCGTCGATATGCCTCGGGATCGCGCGGGGCGCGGCCGATCAGTCGTTCAAGCCAGCCTGCCGTGTCGGGCTGGCTCAAAAGCCTTCCCCGATGCGGCTCCAGCGCGCGGCGGTGAACCAGGTCCAGGGCAAAAGCCAGTTGGCGCTGCCGTCGGTCGAGAAGACCGAGATCATCGCGCGGCCGACCAGATTTTGCTCCGGCACCAGCCCGATGCCGCCGCCTTCGACCGCCGGGAAGCGGCTGTCCGCGCTGCGATCGCGATTGTCGCCCATCATGAACAGATGGCCTTCGGGTACGACCACCGTGTCGCGGTCGTCGGCCGCGCCGTCCGGCACCAGGTCCAGCACATTATAGCCGCGCCCGCCCGGCAGCGTCTCACGGAACTGCGGGTATCGGCACTGCCTGCCGCCGCCGGGCGCGGCCTGCTCGAATTCGGCGCGATAGCAGGGGGACGGCGCGCCTTCCTGCGCCGCCGCCGCCACCATGTTGGGGCTGACGGGAATGACAAGGTCGGCGACCTTCTGTTTGGGGATCGCCTGGCCGTTCAGATAGACGGTGCCGGCCTTGACCGAAATCATGTCGCCCGGCAGGCCGATCACCCGCTTGATATAGTCGTTCTTCTGGCTTGGCGGCGCCTTGAACACGACCACGTCGCCGCGCGCAGGGGTGGATGCGAAAATGCGGCCTGGGATCAGCGGTACGCCGAACGGCAGCGAATAGCGGGAATAGCCATAGGGCCATTTCGACACGAGCAGATAGTCGCCGATCAGCAGGCGCGGCTGCATCGATTCCGAAGGAATGTTGAACGGCGACACGATGAAGCTGCGCAGCACGAAGACGAACGCCGCCAGCTTCACGAGGAACCAGAGGAAGTCCCTCGTTTCCGATTTTGCGCTCATCCCGGCTTGTCTTTCGTTGCGTCGCCCTGTGGCCGGGCTTTGCGGCGTCATATTCCCTCCGTCAAGCGTGGAGCGGGGTGTTCCTGCCCGCGATTGTGCAATATGCCTGCAACGCGGCCGGCCCAGAGCGGGAATCGACGAACGGCACAGCGGAGGACACGCACGGCATCATGACGGCATGGGACAGCATCACCGGGCGCGAACGGCCGGACCTCAAAACGATCTTCGCCGCCGATCCGGGACGGCTGGCACGCTACACCCTCACCCAGGGGCCGTTGCGGTTCGATTGGTCCAAGACGCATCTGACCGACGAGATGCTTGGCGATTTCGAAGCCCTGGCCGTGGAGACCGGCTTTGCCGCGCAGCGAGACGCGCTGTTCGCCGGGGCAGCGATCAACAATAGCGAAGGCCGCGCGGCTGAACACAGCGCCGAGCGCGGCGAGGGCAATGTGGACAGCGTCGCCCACGCCCGGATGCTGCACAACCGGATGCGCGCGCTGATCGACGCGATCGAGGCGGAGGCGCTCGGCCCGATCCGCCATATCCTGCATATCGGCATCGGCGGCTCCGCGCTTGGCCCCGACCTGATCGTCAGCGCCCTTGGCGGCGACGGCCAGCGCTACGACGTCGCGATCGTCTCCAACGTGGACGGTACGGCCCTGGAGCGGGCGATGGACCGCTTCGATCCCGCGACGACCCTCGTCGCGATCGCGTCCAAGACCTTCACCACCAGCGAAACCATGCTCAACGCCGCGAGCACGATCAACTGGATGGTCGAGGCTGGGGTGGAGGACCCCTATGGCAGAGTAATCGCGCTCACCGCCGCGCCCGACCGGGCGGTCGAATGGGGCGTGGACGAAACCCGCATCCTGCCGTTCAGCGAGACCGTGGGCGGCCGCTATTCGCTCTGGTCGTCGATCGGCTTTCCCGCCGCGCTCGCGCTCGGCTGGGGCGCGTTCGAAAGCCTGCTGGAGGGCGCGGCGGCGATGGACCGCCACTTCCGCCTGTCGCCGGTCCGCGAGAACGCGCCGCTGCTCGCGGCATTCGTCGATCAATATTATGTCCGCGCCGCCGGTTGCCAGACCCGCGCGGTATTCGCCTATGACGAGCGGCTGACGCTGCTGCCCTCCTACCTCCAGCAGCTGGAGATGGAGAGCAACGGCAAGTCGGTGAAGCGCGACGGATCGCCCGTGGACGGCCCGACGGCGCCGATCACCTGGGGCGGGGTGGGCACCGATGCGCAACATGCCGTGTTCCAGCTGCTGCATCAGGGCACGGTCCTGACCCCCGTCGAGTTCATCGCCTCGATCGAGCCGGGCCATGCGCTCGATCCCGCGCATCACCGCGCGTTGCTGGTCAACTGCTTCGCGCAAGGGGCGGCGCTGATGCAGGGCAAGGAGAATGACGATCGCGCCCGCGCCTACCCCGGCAACCGGCCGTCCACCACCATCCTGCTGGACGATGTCACGCCCGAAGCGCTTGGCGCGCTCATCGCCTTCTACGAACACCGCACCTTCGCAAATGCAGTGCTGATGGGCATCAATCCGTTCGACCAGTTCGGCGTCGAGCTGGGCAAGGAAATCGCGAAATCGATCGAGGCGGACGGGCCTAAGGGGTTCGATCCCTCGACGATGGCGCTGATCGGGCTGGCTTTGGGGGAGTGAGGGTCGAGCCGATTTCAACGCGCCTTGACCTTGGACCGATCAGCGATTTACCACGATCGGGATCATCGGGATCATCGGGATCATCGGGAACTTAGGGATCATCGGGAACTTAGGGACAGGCGTATGAGCAACGGATTCGCATCGCTCGGCTATAATTGCGAGGCCGCCTTTCAGTTTCGACGTATCCTGGGGCATGATGTCAGTTCTTATTTCAACTGGACCTACAATAAGCCACAGTCGGTGATCAAACTGATCCGAAACGATTTCGCGGACATGCTTCTGCCCGATCGTATCGCGCCTACCGGCATCATGATCTGGGAGTCGGGATACGACATTTCCTATCATGGCGATATCTTCAACAAGAGCGACAATGGAAAGGACAAGGCGTCCTTCGATCTTCACTATAATGACCTTGCCGGAAAAATGGCCTTTCTTCGGCAGAAGTGGCTCGACACGACCGCGAGCAACGACCACACCACCTATTATCTGAAATTGAAGGAAGAATCGGGAGCGCCGCGACCGCGTACGCAAGCAGTAAGGGTGCGGGACGCTTTGCGCGAAGCCTATCCTGACCACAGCTTTCTGATCGTAGCGATAATGTCGCTTGAACAGTCGCAGCGTGAGCCTGACTGGGTTGAGCCACAGATCATCAATCGTTACCTTTCGGCCTTTGCTCCGGACAGCAGCCCGCAAGATGGAAACGTCGAGGAGTGGGATCAAATCTTTGAGGAATTCCCGATCGTTGAGAGCGTGCGGGGTTGACGCGTAAGTGCACCAGATTCCCGTTTGTAACTGACGTCCGCTGCCGCCATATCCCGCTTACATCAGAGCGGAGACCCCCATGCCCAGTTACGACTACGATCTTTTCGTCATCGGCGCTGGCTCGGGCGGTGTGCGGGCCAGCCGGGTGGCGGCCGCCCATGGCGCCAGGGTCGCGGTGGCCGAGGAGTTCAGGGTGGGCGGCACCTGCGTCATCCGCGGCTGCGTCCCCAAGAAGCTGCTCATCTATGGCGCTCATTTCGCCGAGGATCTGGCCGATGCGCGTCGGTTCGGCTGGAACGTGCCCGACTGCGATTTCGAATGGCACACGTTGCGCGACAATGTGCTGGCCGAGGTCGACCGGCTGGAAGGCCTCTACAAGAACACCCTGGACAGCCACAAGGTCGAGATCATAGCGGAGCGCGCCACGGTCACTGGTCCGCACGGGGTCAAGCTCGCGGGGGGGCGGGCGATCACGGCGAAATATATTCTTGTCGCGACCGGCGCCTGGCCCGTCCTGCCGGAGGTGGAGGGCGCCGAACATGGCATCACCTCCAACGAGGTGTTCCACCTGGAGGAATGCCCCAAGCGCATCGTCATCGTCGGCGGCGGCTACATCGCCAATGAATTTGCGGGCATCTTCCACCAGTTCGGCAGCCATGTGACGATGGTGAACCGGGGAAGCGACCTGCTGCGCGGCTATGACACGCAGATCCGCGACCGGCTGCTGCAGATATCGATGACCAAGGGCATCAACTTTCGCTTCAACGCGCAGATGGAGAAGATCGAGAAGAACAGGGATGGGACGATGTGCGTCCGCTTCAAGAGTGGCGACCCGGTTGCGGCCGACGTCGTGCTGTTTGCCACCGGGCGCCGGCCGATGACGGACGAGCTTGGCCTGGCATCGGCGGGCGTCGAGATCGACGAGAAGGGCGCGATCAAGGTCGACGATCACAGCAAGTCGAGCTGCGACAGCATCTATGCCGTCGGCGATGTCACCGACCGGCTGCAACTGACGCCGGTCGCCATCCGGGAAGGCCATGCCTTCGCCGACACCGTGTTCGGCAACAACCCGCGCACGGTCGATTATGGCTGCGTTCCCTCGGCAGTGTTCAGCCATCCGCCCCTCGCCGGTGTCGGCCTGACGGAGGCGCAGGCTAAGAACAAGCTCGGCACGGTCAAGGTCTACACGTCCGACTTCCGTCCTATGAAGAATGTGCTGGCGGGGCGCGACGAGCGCTCGCTCTACAAGATGATCGTGGATGCCACGACGGACCGCGTCGTCGGCCTGCACATGATCGGCCCGGACGCGCCGGAGATATTGCAGGCGGCGGCCATCGCCGTGAAGGCGGGCCTGACCAAGGCGGATTTCGACGATGTCGTAGCGCTGCATCCGACGATGGCAGAAGAGCTGGTACTGCTGAAATAATCCTCCCAGCGGGCGGAGAGCATCAATCGCGCTTGAATGTCACCACCAGCGCATCCCGCCAGGCCGGCATGTCCGGTTTCTCGGCATGTATCTCGGTCACGCCATGGAGCACGCGCCGGTCATCGAGCATGACCGCGTCGCAGGGCTCCGCCAGCATGAACTCGCCCAGCGGCGCGCCGTCGGCCGTCCCGATCCGCGTCACGCCCTCGCGCACGTTGCGGCGCTCGACCAGCATCACGAACACATGGTTCACCCCGTCGCGATGCAGGCCCTCCGGGGTCGGGCGACCGATCTCCGCTCCGGTTTCGATCCGGAACTGGTGCATCTCGACATGGTGCCGGCCGCCGTCGCGCGCGAAGGTCGCACCGCACAGCGCGAACACCGCGCGCATAACGGCGCCGCCCGCGACGTGCTCCTCCACCGGCGAAAACCAGCGCTGCACGTCGCCGTTGAGCCGGTTATAGTCGCGGCTCTGATAGTGGGGCTGGTGCGCCTTGCGCATGATACGCCCGCGCTCCAGCCGGAACGCAGCATGGCGCCGCCTGCGATAGCGGCCGCCATCGGCCATGTATGAATCCTGCCCCAGATCGCCGAATGAGGCGGCGAACGGCGCCCAGTCGCGGGCATCCAGGTTCAGTATTGCCCGGCACTGCCCCGCGCTCAGCCGCACGAAGCCCTCCTTGCCGAGCCGTGCCTGCAGCAGGTCGGTGCCATAGTCGAGAAGGCGGGCGTCGATCATCGCGGTGGCATAGGCGATAGCGGAGGCGAACGGCAGGGCCGCTTGCCGCAGGGTGGGCTGAACCGTCGTACGTCGCGGCCGGGTCAGCCGATCCAGTAGGGCACTATCTGCCGATTGTCCGGATCGACGTGGATCGGCCGGTCGGCGGGCGGAAAGGCGCGCTGGTCGCATCCGGCGCGCGGGCACAGGCGGCAGGTGATGCCGATCGGCGTCGCCGCTCCCTCGACCGCCAGTTGCAGCCCGTCGGCATATACGAAGTTCGCGGCATGGGCGACCTCGCAGCCGAGTACCACCGCATAGCGGCGCGGCGTCCGCGCATAGCTGCCCGATGGTTTCACCAGCCCCTTCGCCATCGACACATAGCGCACCCCGTCCGGCGTCTCGCCCAGCTGCACATTGATCCGGTCGGGAATGGCGACGGCCTCATGCACATTCCACAGCGGGCAGGCGCCGCCGAAGCGGGCGAACTGGAGCCTCGTCGCGCTGTGGCGTTTGGTGATGTTGCCGGCCATGTCGACGCGGCAGAAGAAGAAGGGAATGCCCCGCAGGCCAGGGCGTTGGAGCGTGGACAAGCGATGACAGGCCTGTTCGAAGCTGACGCCGAACCGCCGGGCCAGCCGGTCGATATCGTGCCGCTCCGTCCGCGCCGCGTCGCGAAAGCCCGCATAGGGGAGCAGCAGGGCGCCGGCGGCATAATTGCCAAGGCCGATGGTCAGCAGCCGGTCCGCTCCCGCCACCGGGATTGCCGCCCGCTCGACGATATCGGCGATCATCGCCTCGCCCTCCAGCATCATAAGCTGGTGGGCGACCATGAACTTGCGGCTCTCGGTCGGCAGTGCGGCGTTGACGAAAAGCCGCTTCTCGCTGCGCGTATAGCTGCGCAGCGACGATCCCGGCGCATCCGCGATCACCGTCTCTATGCCGTGCCTTCGCGCCAGCGCCTCGACCAGCATCCCCTCGTCCAGCACCTGGCCTGCGGTGAAGCTCGCGGCCATGTCCTCGGCCAGACAGTCGAGCGGATGGACATAGTTGCCCGCCTCGTGAAACCAGTCCCGCGCCGCCTCCCAGGGCAGGCGCGCCTGCACCGAGCTGTCGTTCCCGATCGCCTCCTCGATCATGCTGATCCGCTCGTTCGCGCGCATGTGGGCGTTGTAGAGATCGACATAGCGGGCCGCGAATTCGGGATATTGAAGGTGCAGCTTCTCTATCCGCTCCGGCTCCATCGCCGGGCCGATCAATTCGGGGTGGGACAATGCGAAGGCGAAGGCGCCCAGCATCTGTTCGTCCTCGCGCGCGTCGAAGCTTGCCCAGTCGGTGGGGAACGCGCCCGCCAGCGCGGCTTTCACCTTGGCGGTCAGCGGCCGGTCGTCATTTTCCAGCTGGCTCAGATAAGACACTGAAATCCCGAGCGCCTGTGCCATCGCGGCCTGGTCCATGCGATGGTCCAGCCGGAGTTGCCGGAGCCGGGGGCCGGCGAATATGCGATTGCCGCGCGCCATTACCAAAGCCTAATCTGCGAAGTCGTGATTTGCAAATTGGCAAATTTGCATTTGCGAAAAGCTGCAAAGCCTGAATAGGAGGATCGATCATATCAGACGCTCAGGACGGGGAAGCACCTGCATGTCGAAACTCGCCATCATCGAACAGCTCGAAGCCAAGCGGGAGGCCGCCCGCATGGGCGGCGGTCAGAAGCGGATTGACGCCCAGCACGGCAAGGGCAAGCTGACCGCCCGCGAACGACTGGAAGTGCTGCTCGACGAGCATAGTTTCGAAGAAGTCGACATGTATGTCGAACATAACTGTGTCGACTTCGGCATGGATGAACAGCATATTCCCGGCGACGGCGTCGTCACCGGGTCCGGCACGATCAACGGCCGCCTCGTCTATGTCTTCAGCCAGGACTTCACCGTCTATGGCGGCGCGGTGTCGGAACGGCACGCGATGAAGATCTGCAAGATCATGGACACGGCGATGAAGGTCGGTGCGCCCGTGATCGGCCTGAACGACAGCGGCGGCGCCCGCATCCAGGAGGGCGTCGCGTCGCTCGCGGGCTATGCCGAAATCTTCCAGCGCAACGTGCTGGCGTCGGGCGTGGTGCCGCAGATCAGCGTCATCATGGGGCCATGCGCCGGCGGCGCGGTCTATTCGCCGGCCATGACCGACTTCATCTTCATGGTGAAGGATTCAAGCTTCATGTTCGTGACCGGGCCGGACGTGGTCAAGACGGTCACCAACGAGGTCGTGACCCAGGAGGAACTGGGCGGCGCCGTCACCCACACCACCAAGTCGGGCGTCGCCGACGTCGCGTTCGAAAATGATATCGAGGCGCTGCTGTCGGTACGCGATTTCGTCGACTTCCTGCCCGCCTCCAACCGCGAGCCGGTGCCCGAGCGGCCCAGCGCGGACCCGTGGGACCGGGTCGAGGAGAGCCTCGACACGCTGATCCCGGCCAACGCCAACCAGCCCTATGACATGCACGAACTGATCCGCAAGGTCGTGGACGAGGGCGACTTTTTCGAGGTCCAGCCCGCCCATGCCGGCAATATCCTCTGCGGTTTCGGCCGGATCGAGGGCAAGACCGTCGGCATCATCGCAAACCAGCCGATGGTGCTGGCCGGTGTGCTCGACATCAACAGCTCGAAGAAGGCCGCGCGCTTCGTCCGCTTCTGCGACGCGTTCGAAATCCCGATCGTCACCTTCGTCGACGTGCCGGGCTTCCTGCCGGGCACGGCGCAGGAGCATAGCGGCATCATCAAGCATGGCGCGAAACTGTTGTTCGCCTATGCCGAAGCGACCGTGCCCAAGATCACGCTCATCACCCGCAAGGCCTATGGCGGCGCCTATGACGTCATGAGCTCCAAACATCTGCGCGGCGATTTGAATTATGCCTGGCCGACTGCCGAAATCGCCGTGATGGGCGCCAAGGGCGCGGTGGAGATCATCTTCCGCGGCAAGACGGCGGACGAGATTGCCGAGCGCACCGCGCAATATGAGGCCCGCTTCGCCAACCCCTTCGTGGCGGCTAGCAAGGGCTTCATCGACGAGGTGATCCAGCCGCATTCGACGCGCAAGCGCATCGCGCTGGGGCTGAGGAAGCTGCGGAACAAGAGTCTGGAGAACCCCTGGAAGAAGCATGACAATATTCCGTTGTAACTGAAATCCCCCTCCCGCTTGCGGGAGGGGCTAGGGGAGGGGCTTCCCCTCTCATG
>JBEVME010000121.1:0-5739 GCA_040508785.1 Sphingobium sp. | reverse complement strand
TTCTATCCACCCCACGCGTCGTTGCCCGCCCGCCCGGGGTGCGGGGGGGGGGGGGGGGGCGGCGGCCGCCCCGCCCCTCCCCCCCCCCCCCCCCCCGGCCGCAGCGGCAAGGCCCAGCGATAGGGCGACGGCGGCAACTGCTCCAGGCTGGTGTCGCCCAGCCGCGTTCCGTCCAGCCAATAGGCCTTGCCGCCCACAGTTGCGCGCACCAGCACATGGTCGAACAGCAGCGGGCTCGGCAGCCGCTCATCCAGCCCGTCACCGCCGGCGCTGTTCACCATCACCGCCTCGGCCGAGATACCTAGTCCCTTCAGCAGCGCCAGCAGAAGCACCGTCTTCGCCTTGCAGTCGCCGAAACGCCGGCTCCAGCTGTCGTCGGGGCTGGCGGGCTGATAATTGCCGCCGTTCAGCCCGACATAGACGTAGCGGAGCTGCTCCTGCGCCAGCTTGAGCGCTGCCGCCGCCTGCGCCGCCGGGTCGCTCGACGCCGCCGCGATCCGCGCCACCTCCTGCCCCAGCGGCGAGCCGGCCTTCAGCACCGCCGCCTTGTCGAACAACGTCCACAGCCGCCCGGAAATATCCTCCCAGCCTGCATAGTCGGAATATTCCGCCAGCCGCCTGATATTGTATCGCCCCGGCGCCCCATCGGTCGGCACCGTCGATTTGGGATCGCGCAGCGCATAGTCCAACACCATGAGGCCACCCTCGGCGCGCGGCGTGATCTCCCCCATGTCGGGTGTCGCCCGCCACCGGACCGCACGCTCGGCGGGCCAACTGATGCGCATCCGGTATGCGCCGGGCGTGCCGCCCGGCGGCAGCATGGCAAAGCCGAAATGATGGTCGCCCAGCGTCGGGTCCTGCGCTCTCACCGTCACTGCATATTCGATCTCGTCGCCTACCTGCAGGCCCGGTGTCTGCAGCATTGCGGTCAGCGTTCCGCTCAGCTGCGCCAACTCCAGGTTCGCCTCGCGCTGCAGAACCGTGAAGCGCGTCGATTTCAGCACGTCGATCGGCCTGCCGTCGCGGATGATGCGCAGCATATGCACCGTCACGCCGCCCGCGGCCGGGTTCCAGGCGGTGCTGATATTGCCGACCGGCAGCGCATCGGGCTTCAACAGCTTGATGCGATAGGCGGTGTAGGTCTCGTCCCCCTTGTCGGTGACGCGGACCTGGATATCGGAATAGATCACCCGGGCCGTCGCGCCGGCCGGCGTCGCCCCGTCGGTCGGCGCGGGCGGGGGCAGCACCCAGCCGCCTGCCGGGCCATATTGCACCTTGTCGGCCGCGATCGCGGTCAACGGCGATAGCATGGCGGCCAGCAACGTGGCCGCGCCGGTGCGCCTCAGGCGATTTCCCCCTCGTCCACCAGCGGCCTCGCCTCGCGCGTGCCCCGCATGGCGTCGGTCGGGTTTTCCGGGTTGGATGCCAGCACGACGTAATCGTCGTGCACCTCGATCAGCACTCCCGCAAAGGGCCAGCCGGCGAGATTGCCTGTCACCCGATAGCTGACCATATCCCCTACCTTGAAGGTCGCGGGGTCCATGTTGAACTCGAAGGGGCAGCTGCCCTCGCCCATATTCTGCATCGTCTGTCTCCTTTGGCGGCGATCCTATCGTCATCGCCCGCCCCGGATCAAGCCGCTCCCGCCCGACTGTGCCTTGCCTTGGCTGGAAATCGTCCGATCGCGGCGCTAAGCGGCAACCATGCAGATCCGCCTCGCCGCCGCCGCCGACCTTCCCGCGCTTCACCCCGTCATCGAACGCGCCTATCGCGGGGATTCCGCGCGTGCCGGCTGGACCTTCGAATCCGATCTGCTGAGCGGCCCCCGAACCGATCTCTCGACACTGGAAGCGATCCTGGCCGATCCCGCCCAGCGCCTCCTCATCGGCCTCGCGGACGACGGCACTCCGCTCGGCTGCGTCAACATCGCCGACAGGGGCGAGGGTGTCGCCTATCTCGGCCTCCTCTGCATCGATCCGCTGCGCCAGGCCGCCGGCCTCGGCCGCGCTCTCATCGCGCAGGCGGAGGCGCAGGCCAGCGCCCTTTTCGGCGCGATGCTCATGGAAATGACCGTCATCGACAGCCGCGCCGAACTCATCGCTTATTATGTCCGCCGCGGCTACGCGCTTACCCAGGAAAAGCGCCCCTTCCCCATTCCCCTCGACCCGCCGTTCGAGATGGTGGTGCTAGCGAAGCGGCTCGGCTGATCGCGCAGCGCCATATCCGGCTGGCGACCCGTAACGATCTCGGCTAGGTCCGCCGGCAATGTTGACGAAGCTGTACCAATGGATGCTGGCCAAGGCCGCCCACCCGCAGGCGGAACGCTGGCTGTTCGCCTTTTCCTTCATGGAATCGAGCTTCTTCCCGATCCCGCCGCATCCGCTGCTGGGCCTGATGTGTCTCGCACGTCCGGAACGCGCAATCCGCTTCGGCATCATCTGCACCCTGGCATCGGTGCTGGGCGGGCTGCTCGGCTATGCGATCGGCCATTTCGTCTATGAAGCAGTCGGCCACCAGATACTCGTCGCCCTCGGTCTGTCTGCCAAGTTCCCGGTCGCGGCCTGCTACCTGCGCGACTACGGGGCGGAAATCATCCTGATCAAGGGCGCGACGCCAATCCCGTTCAAGCTCATCACGATCACGGCGGGCTTCATCGGCCTGTCGCTCTTCACCTTCCTGTGGGCCAGCATCCTTAGCCGCGGCTTCCAGTTCATGATCGTGGGCCTGCTGTTCTGGAAATTCGGCGCGACGATCAAGCCCTTCATTGAACGCTATCTCGCGCCCCTGTCCGCGCTGTTCCTCGTCCTGGTCGTTGGCGGCTTTATCGCCGCGTCGATGCTATCCGGCGGGGGCGAGGCGAACGACAGATGCGCCCATGCCACCGTGGCGACACTGCGCTGATGGTTGTAAGAGCGCTTCTGCTCCGCCATTCCAAATCTGCCGCGCTCATCGCCGGCGCGCTGTCCGCCACCGGCTTCGAACCGCTCGGCCTGTGGCCCGCAACCCTCGCCTGTCTCGCGGTTCTGATCCTGCTTGTCCGCGATGCCCCTGACCGCCGCTCCGCCTTCTGGCGGGGCTGGCTGTTCGGCCTCGGCCATTTCACGGTCGGCCTCAACTGGATCGCGCTCGCCTTCACCTTCCAGGACGCGATGCCGCACTGGTTCGGCTATGGATCGGTCGTGCTGCTGTCGCTCTATCTGGCGCTGTTTCCGGGGTTCGCGACGCTTGGGGCCTTCTGTGCCGAGGCAGTGCTCCGGCGAAGGCCGGACTTCGGGATGGAGGGTGCGCCAGCCGACCCAGGACTGCGGCCTTCGCCGGAGCGCTGCCTGCTGATCCTGTCACTCTGTCTTGCCGCCACCTGGCTCGCGGCTGAATATCTGCGCGGCACGCTCTTCACCGGCTTCGCCTGGAACCCGCTCGGCGCCGTCATGCTGCCCACCGGCATCACCATCGGCGCAACGATCGTCGGCACCTTTGGCCTCAGCGCCCTTGCCATCCTCGCGGGCGGAGCGCTGGCACTGCTGCTCGAGCGCCGGGTCCGCCCCGCGGCCATCATGGCCGCGCCGCTGCTGGCCCTCGCGCTCTGGGGTCTGCTCGCACCCGTCCCGTCCCCCGAGACCGGAGCGCCCCTTGTCCGCGTCGTCCAGCCCAATATCGGGCAGGACGACAAATATTCCCCTGCGCTCGAGCAGGCGCATTTCCGCACACTCGCGGCGCTCTCCGGCGAGCCTCGCCCGGCCCCGCGCCTGATCTTCTGGCCCGAGGACGCCATCCCCGCCTATCTGGACATGGAGCCCGATTGGCGCCGCCGTGTCGCGGCCCTGCTCGGTCCCGGCGACCTGATGATGCTCGGCGCGACCAAGGTCTATTTCAAGCAGGTGGACAAGGGCGGCTACAGCGAAAATGTGCTCGCCGGCGCGAACAACAGCCTGTGGGTCGTCACCCCCGACGCCCGGCTCGCCGCGCGCTACGACAAGGCGCATCTGGTCCCTTATGGCGAATATCTGCCCATGCGTGGGCTGCTGTCCGCCATCGGCCTGTCCAGGCTTGTGCCGGGCGACGCCGATTTCTGGCCCGGCCCCGGCCCGCGAACGCTGACGCTGCCGGGTTCCTTAGGCCGCCCGACGCTGAAGATGGGCGCACAAATCTGCTACGAGATCATCTTTCCGGGCCATATCATCGACGCGGCCGACCGCCCCGCCTTCCTTTTCAATCCGTCGAACGACGCCTGGTTCGGCAGTTGGGGGCCGGTCCAGCATCTGGCGCAGGCCCGGCTCCGCGCGATCGAGGAAGGGATGCCGATCATCCGCTCCACCCCTACCGGCGTCTCGGCGATCATCGATGCGCGCGGCCATATCCGCGCCGCGCTGCGCGAGGGGCGCGCCGGCTATCTGGAGACAGCATTGCCGCCGGCCCTGCCGCCCACGCTCTTCGCACGGCTCGGCAACTGGGCGTCCGGCATCCTGATGGTCGCGCTCTTCGGGCTGGCCATTGCCATGCGCGCAGGCAGGCGCTAAGCCACATAAACAATTCTTTATATCGCTTTTGTCGTCAGCCACCTACGGGAGCCTTATGCGCAGCACCTATCTCTTCACTTCGGAATCGGTCTCCGAAGGCCATCCGGACAAGGTTTCGGACCAGATCAGCGACTCGATCGTTGACCTGTTCCTCAGCAAGGACCCCGAAGCCCGCATCGCGTGCGAGACACTGACCACGACCCAGCTGGTCGTCCTCGCCGGCGAAATCCGCTGCAAGGGCGTGTATGAAAATGGCGAGTGGGCGCCGGGCGCGCAGGAGGAGATCGAAAAGACGGTGCGCAACACCGTCAAGGAAATCGGCTATGAGCAGGACGGCTTCCACTGGGAGAAATTCGAGTTCATCAACCGCCTGCACGGCCAGTCGGCGCATATCGCGCAGGGTGTTGATGCCAGCGGCAACAAGGATGAAGGCGCCGGCGATCAGGGCATCATGTTTGGCTATGCCGCCAACGACACACCCGATCTGATGCCCGCGACGCTCTATTACAGTCACAAGATCCTCGAGAAGATGGCGGCCGATCGCCACTCCGGCGCCGCGCCCTTCCTGGAGCCGGACGCCAAGAGCCAGGTGACGCTCCGCTACGAAGGCAGCACCCCCATCGCCGCGACCGCGATCGTGGTATCGACCCAGCATGGCAAGGGCTATGACGAGGGCGAGAAGGAAGCGGAACTGCACGCCTATGTGAAGGCCGTGGTGGCGCAGGTCATTCCCGCCGAGTTGCTCAGTGACGATACCGTCTACCACATCAACCCGACCGGCAGCTTCGAGATCGGCGGGCCGGATGGTGACGCGGGCCTCACGGGCCGCAAGATCATCGTCGACACCTATGGCGGCGCCAGCCCGCATGGCGGCGGCGCGTTCAGCGGCAAGGACCCGACCAAGGTCGACCGTTCGGCGGCCTATATTACGCGCTACCTCGCCAAGAACATCGTCGCCGCCGGGCTCGCCCAGCGCTGCACGATCCAGCTTGCCTATGCCATCGGCGTCGCCAAGCCGCTGTCGCTCTATGTCGACACGCATGGCACCGGCACGGTCGGCGACGACAAGATCGAGGAAGCGATCGCAGGGATCGAGAAGCTGGGCGGCATGACCCCACGCGGCATCCGCACCCATCTCGGCCTGAACAAGCCGATCTACAAGAAGACCGCCGCCTACGGCCATTTCGGCCGCACGCCGGAGGGCGATTATTTCCCCTGGGAA
>JBEVME010000120.1:0-31259 GCA_040508785.1 Sphingobium sp. | reverse complement strand
GATCTGGGCGCGGACCTGGCGACGCCCATACCGGACGGACCGGACGAACCGTGGGCGCTGCGCATCGTGGCAAGCCAGGTGGCCCGGCTGGAAGCGCAGATCGATGAAATGAACGCCGTTCTGGCGCCGCTGGACAGTTTCATCCTCCCAGGCGGTTCGGCCGGGGCGGCGGCCGTCCATCTCGCGCGTGCGATAACGCGCCGGGCCGAGCGGAGCGCAACTGCCGCCGCCGCCGAAGTCGCCCTGAATCAGTGGGCGCTGGCCTATCTCAACCGATTGTCCGACCTGCTGTTCGTGCTCGCGCGCCGGTTGAACGGCAATGGCGCGGGTGACGTGAAATGGGTGCCGGGCGCCAGCCGCTGATATCCTAACGGCCTGACTCGCGCGCGCAACGGTTCGTCTCCCCGGCCGGCGTTAACCAGTTTCGCTTACCTCCGGTTAAGGGGCGGAATCGAGTCTGGCTCGACCATCTTTCAGGGGGAGCCGATGCAGTTCTACCTCGCCACGTCCTTCATTTTTCCGCAGTCGCTCAGGCTTCGTCTGTTCGCTCTGTGCGCGCTGGCCATGTACTGCCCGCTGGTGCCCTTCCTGGCCTGGGGCATGATGAGCGGCCGGCTTGGCGCGGCCGAATTCCTGCTGCTGAGCATAATGGCCTTTGCCGGCGGGCTGATCGCGCTGGCTGGAATCGGCGCCCTGCTGCAGCCCATCCATGCGCTGGCTGACCGTCTGCATCCGGCCGTTCCGGGCGAAGCGCCGCCTTCGCTGCCCGAGCTGGGCGACGTGATCCGCACACTCTATGCCGGCGTCCATCACGCCGCGACGACCGCTCAAGCGCGGATCTCCGATCTCGACATTGCCGCGCACGAGGATGCACTGACCGGCGTTGCCAACCGCCGCGGCTTCCTGGCGGAGATGGAATGTCTGGCCAAGGAACGGCGGCACGGCTGCATCGCGATCGTCGATCTCGACCATTTCAAGCTGGTCAACGACCGGCTGGGCCATGCCGAGGGCGACCGGGTGTTGCGCGAGGTAGCCGCCCGCCTGTCCGCCCAGCTGCGGCGCGCCGACCTGCTGGCCCGTTGGGGCGGCGAGGAATTCGTGATCTTCTTTCGCGACTGCATTACCGACGAGGCGTGCTGGTCGCTGGCCCGTATCGCGGAGCGGATGCGCCGCGACCCCGTGGCGCATCTGGACGATCGGCCCGTGACCTTTTCGGCCGGTATCTGCCGCTGGGCGGGAGAGCCGCTCGACGAGGTGCTGCGCGCCGCCGACGACGCGCTGTACGATGCCAAGCGCGCCGGGCGGGACCAATTGCGGCGGGCGCACGTCGGCCAGGACCAGTGGGCTATGGTCGGAACCTAAGCACCAGGTCGCGCGCTTCTGTCCCGGATCGGTCAACCGAACGAGGGGCAGCGATGACGGATATCCGCACGGCGGCACGACGAGACGAGGGCCAATCCCACTATCGATCGGTACGGGCTCTGAGCGAAGCGCTGGCAGCCCGGCTGTCAGACGCGGACGCCACGGTCCAGTCCATGCCGGACGCGTCGCCCGCCAAATGGCACCTCGCGCACGTCAGCTGGTTCTTCGAGACGTTCATCCTGCGCGATCGGGTGCCGGGCTACCGTTCGTTCGATCCCGCCTTCGCCTATCTGTTCAATAGCTATTACGAGGCCGAAGGGCCGCGCCATGCCCGGCCGTTGCGGGGGATGCTGACGCGGCCCTCGCTGGAGCATATCCTGGCCTATCGCGCGCATGTGGACGCGGCGATGATCGCGGTGCTGTCCGATCTGGATGCGGCGGGACGGGCGCTCGTGGCCCTGGGATTGCATCACGAGCAGCAGCATCAGGAACTGCTGCTGACCGACGTGCAGCACATGCTTTCGCTCAATCCCATCGAGCCGGCGCTGTTCGACGCGCCCAACGCGATGCCTGCGCCGGTCCCAAACCCTATCCGCTGGATTGCCGGGCGCGAGGGGCTAGTCGAGATCGGCGACGACGGCACGTCCGGCTTCGCCTTCGACTGCGAGGGGCCGCGCCACACAGCGCTCCTCCATCCCCACGCACTCGCCGACCGTTGCATAACCAATGGCGAATGGATCGCCTTCATCGAGGATGGCGGCTATCGTGAGGCCAGTCACTGGCTCTCCGACGGGTGGGCATGGGTGCAGGCGGAGTCTGTGGAGGCCCCGCTATACTGGCGGCGCACTGGCGACGGCTGGAGCCGGTTCGGGCTCGACGGGCGACGTCCGGTCAATCCCGCGGCCCCGGTCACGCATATCAGCCTGTACGAAGCGGACGCCTATGCCAGCTGGGCCGGCGCGCGCCTGCCGACCGAGGCGGAGTGGGAAAGCGCGGCTCAGGCTTTCCCCGCGAGCGATGGAGTATTTCTGGACGGCGCGGCCTGCCCACGCCCGCGCGCGGCCCGAGGCGGGGGAGCGGACGGCGGCGCGCTGACCCAGATGTTCGGGGACGTGTGGGAATGGACGGGCAGCGCCTATCGCCCGCACCCCGGCTTCAAGGCGGCGGAGGGCGCGGTCGGCGAATATAATGGCAAGTTCATGTCCGGCCAGTTCGTGCTGAAGGGCGGCAGTTGCGCCACGCCGCGCGGCCATGTGCGGGCGAGCTATCGCAATTTCTTCTACCCACACCAACGCTGGCAGTTCACTGGACTGCGGCTGGCGAAGGACCTCTGACGATGCTGCGCACCGAGGACATGCCTGCCTTTCCCCATTCCGGCGCAGACCCGGTCGATCCCGCCTTTCGCCGCGACATAGTGAATGGCCTGGCGCAAAGCCCAAAGGCGACGCCGCCGATCTGGTTCTACGACCGGCGCGGTTCGGAGCTGTTCGAGGCGATCACCGACCTGCCGGAATATTATCCGACCCGTACCGAGACGGCGCTACTGGAACGGCATGGCGCGGACTTCGCCGCGGCCGTCGGCCCGCGCCGCGCAGTCGTCGAATTCGGTGCGGGTAGCGCACGCAAGACGCCACACCTGCTGCGCGCGATCAATCCTGCCGCCTATGTGCCGATCGACATCAGCGGCGACTATCTGCACGCGTCTAGCGCGGCGCTGGCTTCGGCCTTTCCCGGCCTGCCGGTGATGCCGGTAGTGGGCGACTTTAACGGGCCGATCGCGCTGCCGGCTGCGATCACCGATATGGCGCGGCTGGGCTTCTTTCCCGGATCGACCATCGGCAACATGGCGCCTGCGGAGGCCACCGACCTGCTGCGGGCGATGCGCGCGCTGCTGGGGGACGATGGGCAGCTGTTGATAGGCATGGACCGGATAAAGGACAGCGCGCGGCTGGTGTCTGCCTATGACGATGCCGCTGGCGTTACCGCCGCGTTCAATCTGAACCTGATCGGGCGGATCAACCGGGAGCTTGGCGGCGACATGCCGGTGGACGCTTTTGCCCACCGTGCCATCTGGAACGACGAGAAGGCGCGGATCGAGATGCATCTGGTGGCCAAGCGGGCGATCCGCTTTCAGGTCGCCGGGCGCGCCTTTGCCATGGAGGAGGGCGAGACGATCCATAGCGAGAGCAGCCACAAATATGGCCCGCGCGACAGCCGGCTGTTGCTGCGGACGGGCGGTTGGGAGCCGGTGCGGGAGTGGACGGACGATGAAGGACTGTTCTCGCTGATCCTGGCGGAGGCGGCCTGAGCCGCTATTCCACCACCCGTGCCGTCCAGGTGGTGATCCAGCGCGGAGCGCCGCGGCATTCGCTCATGGCGCTGGCTTCGACCAGGCGGAAGCGGGTGCCATCCCACACATAGGCTTCGCTGCCGCCGCAATCGCCCACGCCCCGGCCCTTGGCATAGCTGTCGAGGCGCGCATTGCCCGCGTCCCAGCCGGCATTGACCAGCATCGGCTTCTTGGGGTCTTCGCTCCAGCCAGGCTGGTAGTCGAAGGTGGCGAGCCGGAAGGCGCGGCGGCCGGCGGTGCCGGTGGCGATGATAGGGACGGAGGTGAAATTATAGGCGCCCGATCCGCAGGGGATGAGGATAAGCGTTTCAGTGGGCGAGAGGCGATACTGGCCGGGCGCCTCGGCATTCTTCATCTCGTCGGTGCAGCCGCTGAGCTTGCCCGCGCTGGTGAGTTCCTCCCGCCACAGCGCCGCCGGTGAAGTACCGGCAGGGGTACTGGCACGGCGAACAATGGGTACGATCGGCGCGTTGCGGACGGCGGCGCGGGACAGCGGGCCGGTGGCGATGAGGGCGCTGACGGTACCCGCCCTGCCCTGCTGCGCATCCATGTAGCGCAGCGCCGCGCCGGAGCCGAAGAGCGAGGGACGGCCCACCAGCTTGCCGCCGACCCGCAGTTCCAGGCTGCCGCCACGGGCCACGGCTACCGCCAGCGCGGTCGCCTGCGGGCCTTGCAGGGCGAGTTCGCCGTCGGTGGCGGTGGCAGTCGTCACCTTGCGGCCGTCGACGGCGAAGGCGACGTCCTGCCGTCCCTTCCCGTCGAAGCTGGCCCAGACCTCCGCCTCCGCCGGCGCGCCGGGATCGCGGGTGAGACCAATGGTGGCCCTGGGATCGGTGCCGGTTGCGTCTTCGGGCATCAGCGAGAGCGCCTCGCAGCGGCCGCGATTGTCGCAGCCTATGGCCCAGTCGCGATAGATTTCGATCGTCCCCGGCCTGGGCGCCTGCGCGCCGGCCGTGGCCGCGCTGCCAAGCGCCGCGACGATCGCGAAAAATCTCATTGCCCCCATGGCTTAACCATAAACCATTTCGCGCGGGCGCGGTAGAGTCATCGTCACGCAAGCGTAAAGATCAGCGCATGCTGAGCATAAGTCCCGCCAGGGCCGCGCTCATGAGGTTGGCGAGACTGCCGGCAACCAGCGCCTTCAGCCCCAGCTTCGCGATCATCGGCCGCTGGTTGGGGGCCAGATTTCCGGTCACCGCCATCTGGATCGCGATCGAGCTGAAATTGGCGAAACCGCACAGTGCGAAGGTGATGACCGCGACGGTATAGGGCGAGAGCGCGCCCTGGCTCTGGCCAAGATTGATATAGGCGACGAATTCGTTAAGCACGATCTTCGTGCCAAACAACCCGCCGGCGACCTGCGCCTCGTCCCAGGGGATGTTGAGGAGCAGCATGACCGGCTGGAACAGATAGCCGATCAGCCGCTGGAAGCTGAGGTCGGCGAAGCCGAACCAGGCGCCGATGCCGCCCAATATGCCGTTGGCGAGCGCCACCAGCGCGACGAAGGCGAGCACCATCGCGCCGACCGCGACCGCGAGCTTCACGCCGGTCTGCGCCCCTTGCGCGGCCGCCATGATGAGGTTGGCGGGCTTTTCCTCGTCATGGGAAGCGAGCGGCATCGGCTCGCCCGGTGTGCCGCCCTCGGGCAGCAGCGCCGCCGGCCCCTGGCCGCTGATACGGGCTTCGGGGAGGACGAACGCGGGATCGTCGCCGAGCGGCAGTTCGGCCTGCACCGGGGTGCGCGGATCGGGCATCATGATCTTGGCCATGAGGAGGCCGCCCGGCGCGGACATGAAACTGGCCGCGAGCAGATAGTCGATCTTGATGCCCATCGATGCATAGGCGGCGAGGATGGTGCCCGCGACGCCGGCCATGCCGCTGGTCATGACGGCGAAGACCTGTGCCGGGGCGAGGCCGGCGAGATAGGGGCGGATGACGAGCGGGCTTTCGCTTTGCCCCACGAAGATGTTGGCGGCGGCGCACAGGCTTTCGACCTTCGATACGCCCGTCACCTTCTCGATCCCGCCGCCGACCCAGCGCACGACGAACTGCATGATGCCCAGATAATAGAGGATCGATACCAGGCTGGCGAAGAAGATGATGACCGGCAGCGCGGCGATGGCGAAGCTGGCCCCGCCGATTTCCGGCCTGGCGAGCGGGCCGAAGATGAAGTCCGTGCCCGCCTGCGCATAGCCGAGCAGGTTGGAGACGCCGTGCGACATGCCGGCGATGACCGCGCGGCCGGCTGGAACGTAGAGCACCAACACGGCGATCCCCGCCTGCAACAGGAAGGCCGCGCCCACCACGCGCGGCCGGATGGCGCGGCGATCCGAGGAGAAAGCGAAGGCGACGGCGAGGATCAGAAAGATGCCGGCAAGGCCGATAAGCAGGTGCATGGGAAGCCTTCGCTGGGGACTGTGCGGGCGACTATATGGAGGGCGCAGCGGTGTGGGAAGCGGGTTGTACGGGGCGTCAGCCGGGCGTGGGGACTGGAAATCCTACGAAGTTCACACTGTCGTCGGCCAAAGGCGACCGCGAAGATGCGGCTACGCGCCACCCGCGCTACAGTCGGGTAACGCCGGGGCCATAAGTGGGGCACGGCCACGCGACAGAAACGCGCCGCCGCCTCCCTACCGAAGGCACTGATTGCACAACTTCGCGACAGGCGCGCGACACTGACGCGACGCAGGTGCGCCCGCGACGCGGCGTTATGGCCTGTGTCGTTTCCGCCGGGCGAGGAGCGGGCAGCGGGGGCAGTGGGCGGCGATTCCATGGGACAGGATGAGCAGGTGAAATCCTATATTGAAATGGGTTTCGACCATGGTCGGTGGACTGGTTCCGAAGGAGCCGGCGACATTTGCAGCTGCCAAAAAGGGGCTGGCGCGGGAGCTATCCCAGGAAAATTGCGGGGCACTTGAAATCCCCGTCCAGACGGGCTAGATACTGAACTATATGGTTCAGTGTCCAAGCCCGCCCCTCGATCTGACCTTCGCGGCGCTGTCCGACGCCACGCGCCGCGGCATCATCGATCAGCTTGCCAGGGCCGACGCGTCGATCACCAGTCTGGCCGACAGGTTCCAGATGACGCTGACCGGCATGAAAAAACATGTCCAGGTTCTTGAACGGGCCGGGCTGGTCGTCACGCAGAAGGTCGGGCGGGTGCGGACCTGCACGCTCGGGCAACGCGGCCTGAAGGCCGAGGCGGAATGGATCGAGACGCATCGCAAGCTCTTCGAGGCCCGCTTCGACGCTCTGGACGCCATCATCAGTGAAATGAAACCGGAGGAAAGCGATGGATCAGCAAGCTAGCGGCGAAAATGGTGCGCGGGATCGCACGTCTGTCGAGCGCCTGGGGGATCGCGAACTCCTCGTCACGCGGACATTCGATGCGCCGCCAAGCATCGTCTACCGCGCATGGAGCCAGCCTGCGCTGTTCCAGCGCTGGTGGGTGCCAAAGTCGGCGACCGGCGTTTCGCTGATATCGTGCGACATGGATGTGCGAACGGGCGGCAAATACCGGCTGGAATTCAGCGCCGGCGGGCCGGAGTCCATGGCCTTCTACGGCAAATATCTCGAAGTCGTGCCGAACGAGCGCATCGTGTGGACCAATGACGAGGGCGAAGAGGGGGCGATCACCACCGTGACCTTCGAGGATCAGGGCGGCAAGACGCTGCTGCGTTTCCACGAAATCTATCCGTCCGCCGCTGCGCTTGAAGAGGCGCTACAAGGCTCTGCCGCCGGTTTGCCGGAGCAGCTGGACCAGCTCGATATGCTGGTGTCAGGGCAAGGCGCGTAGCGACGGTCGGGACGGCCGGGCGGCGGCGCGCGTGGCCCGATACGCGCCCTGCCCGATCAGGCCAGCGCCGCCGCCGCATCGACGCCCGGCAGGGCCAGCGCCTGCGCCACCGCCGGATAGGTCACCTTGCCGTCCCACACGTTGAGGCCGGCGAGCAGGTGCGGATCGCGGCGCATGGCGTCCTTCCACCCCAGGTCCGCGATGCGCAGCGCGTGGGGGAGCGTCACATTGTTGAGCGCATAGGTGCTGGTGCGGGCGACCGCGCCGGGCATGTTGGCGACGCAATAATGGACGATGCCATCGACGATATAGGTGGGGTCGGCATGGGTGGTGGCATGGCTGGTTTCGAAGCAGCCGCCCTGGTCGATCGCGACGTCGACGAGGACCGCGCCCTTCTTCATGGTCTTGAGCATGTCGGCGCTCACCAGCTTGGGCGCGGCGGCGCCGGGGATGAGGACAGCGCCGATCACCAGGTCCGCATCCGCCACGCATTCGGCCAGGTTCGCGCGGTTGGAGAAGCGGGTTTTCGCGCGCGCCTCGAAATAGGTGCCGAGCTTTTCGAGCACTTCCGGGCTGCGATCCAGGATGGTGACGTCGGCGCCGAGGCCCGCCGCCATTTGCGCCGCGTTGAAGCCGACGACGCCGCCGCCGATGATGCAGACCCTGGCCGGCAGCACGCCCGGCACCCCGCCCAGCAGCACGCCGCGCCCGCCATGCGCCTTTTCAAGTGCCGTGGCGCCAGCCTGGATCGACATGCGGCCCGCGACCTGGCTCATGGGCTTGAGCAGCGGCAGGCCGCCCGAAGCGTCCGTAACCGTTTCATAGGCGATCGCGGTGGCGCCGGACGCCATCAGCGCGCGGGTCTGGTCCGGATCGGGCGCGAGGTGGAGATAGGTGTAGAGGATCTGGCCGGGGCGCAGCATGGCGCATTCCTGCGGCTGCGGCTCCTTCACCTTCACGACCATCTGCGCCTGTGCGAAGACATCCGCGGCGGTCCCGAGCACCGTGGCGCCGGCCTTGCGATATTGCTCGTCATGGGCGCCGATCCCCTCCCCCGCGCCGGTTTCCACCAGCACGTCATGGCCGTGGGCGACCAGTTCGTGGACGCTCTCCGGCGTCAGGCCGACGCGATATTCGTGATTCTTGATTTCCCTGACGGTGCCGACGATCATGCTTGCTTCTCCCGTGCCGGCCGGGCGTGAGGACGCCGCGCGGCCGCGTTCATATACGCGCTTATAGCGCCTGGGCGCGGCAGGCGTTGCGCAAACTGCCGGGCGGCGCGCTAATCCTTGCGGCGGATCGGCGGGCGGACCGAACAGACGTCCACGCCGGCGGCGGGCGTGCGGTAGAAATCATCGTCGCGGTGGCCGGCCAGCTTCATCAGCTGGGCGAAGCTGGGACTTGCGGTGTCGAGCATCTTGAAGCGGACCTGATCGGCGGCGGGAAGGTCGCTCATGATGCGGGCGGAGAGGATGGCGAGCGGTGCCTGCTCCGCGCCGTAGAAGCCCATATTGCCGGTGCCGCGCGGCAGGGCGGCGAGCGTGGCGATCCCTTCGATCACCCGGCCCGCGACGACGATGTTGCGATCGAGCGCGCGTGGCGGCTGGCCGATGACGGCGTACAGCTCCGCGCCGGAGCCGGCATTGGGGTGCAGATCGCGCGCGACGCCGACGCTGGCGTAACAATGGGTGAGCCAGGTCGCCTTGCCGTCGCTCGCGACCGGCCAGCCGTCGATGAAACCGGTGACCTTCGCGTAGGAGTCAGGCGATGGCAGGCGCGTGATCGCGCCGGCGGCGCGGGCGGGGATCCAGTAATCCTCCTTCGTCTCCCTGACGGCGGCGGGCAGCGGCAGCTTTTCGGTCACGTCGCCCCATTGCGCGACCCAATTGTCCTGGACGCGATAGACCGCCTTGCCGTCCCACCAGCCCGCCCGCGCGATCGCCCGGATATTGGCGACATGAACCGGCGAGAAACGGTCGTTGAGCTGGATGATGACGCTCTTGTCGCCGGCCAGCTTCATAACGAGCAGGTCCTGGGGCGGGATGTCCTTCCAGGCGCTGGCCGGGGCGCCATCGACGATGCTGGCGGCGGTGGGCTTCGGAGCGGGCTTGGCGGGTGGCGAGGCCGATCCGGTCAGGGCCAGGGCGAGCGGGGCGATCAGGCGGAGGGCGATGCGCATGGCGGCCATGGAGCAACAGCCTGCCGCGAAAGTAAAGTGCCACCTTGCCTAATCGCCCGCCCCGCGATAGTGCGCGCGCTTCCAGAGCAATGCGGAGCGGTGGCCGAGTGGTCGAAGGCGCTCGCCTGGAAAGTGAGTATACGCCAAAAGCGTATCCAGGGTTCGAATCCCTGCCGCTCCGCCATATCTTGCTGTATATGTCAGGCGACGTGGGCAAATTTGAGCCAGTATCTGGCGGTGGCGATGTGGACCATGCCGAGGAAGCTGTTTGCCAGCTGGTCGTAGCGAGTGGCGATGGCGCGGTTGATCTTCAGATGACCGGACATGCGCTCGATGCGGTGGCGCTGCTTGTAGAGCGTTCGATCATGCTCGATCTTCACGCGGCGATGTGACCGGCCGGGGATGACGGCAGCGATCTTCCGCTCGGCAAGATCGGCACGGATGGCATCGGCGTCATAGCCTTTGTCAGCAAGCAAGGCGTCGGGCGCCCGTTCGGGCAATTTGATCAGGATGTCATACGCTTGGCAGTCCGCCGCTTCACCCATGGTCAGGCGGAAGGCCAGCGGTCGTCCGAGGGCATCAGCCAAGCAGTGAAGCTTACTGGTGAACCCGCCCCGCGCGCGGCCACGAGCGCGTCGATTCGATCAGCGTACGGAGACAGGTCATTCAATATCCCTGACCAGATAGGTCGCGCGCGGACCGCATAACCACGCCCGCTTCGGAAGAGTGGAGTTGGCTCATGCGGCGGCTCCCGCTTCGTACCAGGGCCGGGTTGCCTTCACGATCTTGACCACCGACAGCATGACCGGCACCTCGACCAGAACGCCGACGACCGTCGCCAGCGCCGCGCCCGAGTTGAGCCCGAACAGGCTGATCGCGGCGGCGACGGCTAGCTCGAAGAAGTTGGAAGCGCCGATCAGCGCGGCAGGCGCCGCCACGCACCATGCCACGCCGAGCTTGCGGCTCAGCCAGTAGGCAAGGCCGGCGTTGAAATAGACCTGGATCAGGATGGGCATCGCGATCAGCGCAATCACCAGCGGATGGGCGATGATCGCCTTACCCTGAAACCCGAACAGCAGGACCAGCGTGGTGAGCAGCGCCAGCAAGGAGATCGGCCCGAGACGAGCCAGCAGCCGATCCAGCGCCGCCTGTCCGCCCCATCCGATCACCGCGCTGCGTACGACCTGGGCGACGATCACCGGCACGACGATGTAGAGCATGACCGAGATGAGCAGCGTGTCCCATGGCACCGTGATCGACGCGACGCCGAGCAGCAGCCCGACCAAGGGCGCGAACGCGAACACCATGATGACGTCGTTCAACGCGACCTGGCTCAGCGTATAGTTCGGCTCGCCCTCGCAGAGATTGGACCACACGAAAACCATCGCCGTGCAGGGCGCCGCCGCGAGCAGGATCAGACCGGCGATATAGGAGCTGACCTCACCCGCAGGCAGCAGCGGTCGAAACAGCCAGCCCAGGAACAGCGTGCCCAGCAGCGCCATCGAGAACGGCTTCACCGCCCAGTTGATGAACAGGGTGACGCCGACGCCCCTCCAGTGCCGACGCACCGAACCGAGCGCCCGTAGGTCGATCTTGAGCAGCATCGGGATGATCATCAGCCAGATGAGCACCGCGACCACGAGGTTGACGCGCGCGATCTCGGCCGAGGCAATCGCCCCAAAAAGGGTCGGCAGGGCATAGCCGAGGGCAATCCCGACCAGGATGCACAACGCCACCCAGACGCTCAGATAGCGCTCGAACGTGCTGATCGCCGGCTTCGTCGCGACGGCGGCGGTCATGCGCGGATCCTGTCGCCTGCGTCGTCGATGATCTTCTCGCCGTCTTCCTTGATGAAGGCGCCATGCTGCCGGGCCGGCAGCAGATCGAGCACCTCTTCGGACGGGCGGCACAGCTTCACGCCCAGCGGCGAGACGACGATCGGGCGGTTGATGAGGATCGGATGCTCGATCATCGCGTCGATGAGCTGGTCGTCGGAGAGCGCGGGGTCGCCAAGGCCAAGCTCTCCATAGGGCGTGCCCTTCTCGCGCAGCAGCGTGCGGGGCGTGATGCCCATGCGCGTGATCAGCGATACAAGGCGCGCACGGTTAGGCGGGGTCTTCAGATACTCGATGACGTGCGGCTCGATGCCGGCGTTCCGGATCATCGCCAGCGTGTTGCGCGACGTGCCACATTCGGGGTTGTGGTAGATGATGATATCAACGGTCATGGCAGCCTTCAGCAGCAGGGTTTGAGCTCGGCGATCAGCGGCTCGCAGAGCTCCGCCCTGCCGCCGCAGCAGTCCTTGACGAGAAACAGTGCGAGCGCCTTCAACTGGTCGAGATCGGCGCGGTAGTTGATGATGCGGCTGCGCCGCTCGGACCGGATCAGCCCGGCGCGCGCGAGCGTCGCCAGATGCACCGACATGGTGTTCTGGGGCACGGCGAGCGCCCTGGCGACTTCGCCGGCAGGCAGGCCCTCCGGCTCGTGCCGGACCAGCAGACGGAATGCGTCGAGACGCGTGCCCTGCGCGAGCGCGCCGAGCGCACCAATAGCTGATTCAGTGTCCATATATCTGTGATGCCGGATATATGGATTTTTGACAAGGAGGTTGCCCCACTTGCGGATGGGATCATGCCGGACCGGCACAGGTGGGGTAGCTGCCTGTCACCATCGTAGCGCTGCAGCTTGGCACAGCACACATCTTGGTCGGGTGTGGCCCGCCATCTGCTTCGCGATGTCAGCCCGATGTCGCGGACGTCATGACGCAGGACGCAGTTCCGCGCAAAAGCCTGGCCGAGGCTCACCGAAGCACGGCATCCTTGCCGCGCGTGACCGTCCGTTGACCGTGCCGCGCGTCAGAAACGATAACGCGCGGTGATCGCCAGCCCCAATTCCAGGGCGTCGAAGTCCGACAGGAACAGGCGCGATTCCTGGTTGTCGTAGGCGATGCTGGCCGACAGCGAAAAGGCCTCGCTCGGCCGCCAGCCGAGCGTCGCGGACACCCCATAGAGCGTGTCGCGACGCGAGACGAAGGTCACATCCTCGTAGAAATCGTCATACCAGCGCACCGATATCACGCCCCGCGCCAGCAGGGAGACGGTCGGCGAGAAGGCGTAGCTGGCGTCGATCGAACCCGATAGCGACGTGTTCCGGTTCTCGTCGATGCCCGACCATTGGCGCACCGCGCCTACGCCCGGCCGGACGGCGAGCCGCGGCGTCACGGGTAGCAACGCGCTGAGCGTCGCCGACAGACCGTAGAAGCTGACCCCATGTTCGAACGCCCCGTCATAGCTGAACCCGCCGAAGCCGGCGACGCCCAGATAAAGCGGCCCGACGATCCCCGTCCCCGCCGACACCGCCCCCGAGACCGACCGGCTGGACGGGCCGTAATCCTTGAAGAATTCCCGCGCGTTCATCGACAGGCTGGCGCCCAGATCGATTTTGTCGTCGATCCGCGTGGCGACCCCCGCCCCCGCCGAAAAGTCCGCGAAGAAGCTGCCGCCCGTGTCGGCGCTGGTGCGGGTGGGATTGTCGGTATAGCCGATCGCGGCGCCGGCGCTGACCTGGAATATCTTGTTGAAGGTCAGCACATAGATGCCCGCCTCCCCGTCCACGGCGCCGTCGTCGACCGCGGCATAGGGCAGGGTCGGCGCGCGGGCGGCCTCCGCATTGCGGTTCACCTGCTCGCCCTGGATCACCAGGTCCTGAATGTCGGGAAGCGTCTGGGCGTGCGCGGTCGACGGGACAAAGGCCGGTACGCCCGATCCGATCAGGGCGATCGCGGCAAGGCAGACAGGATAGCGCATCATCAATTCCCCTTTGCCCCGGCTTCGATGCGTTGCGTCGCGATCTCCCCGGTATCCAGCGAATAGGTCTGGGTCGCTTCGCCCCGCACGACATTGTCGAGCGTGACCTGCGCGGTATTGGGCGGCGAGAAGCCGACATTGACCGCCGTGATGGTGAGACCCGCGACGCCCCGTTGCAGCGGCAGGTTGAAGCTTTCGCCCTGGTTGGTCAGCGTGATCCGGTTGGAATAAAGCGTCCGCCCGAACTGGGTGATGACGACGTCGATGATGTCGCCATCCTCCAGGCTATAGTCGCGCAGCAGATAGCTGAGATTGAGGTTCGATATGCCGACATCACTAAGGCCGCCGGAGGAGAAGATGTCCCGGCTCTGATTGAGGATGTCGCCCAGCGCCACGATCGAGCTCTTCATCGCCCAGCGTTCCAGATAGGACGGGCCGCAGCCGACATAGCCGCCGCAACTTGGCGCCTGCATCGCCCAGCGGCGATAGCCTTCGTCCTGCGACTGGCGCAGGATATTCTTGGCATCGGCCAGCGCGGAGGCGAGGTTGGGATAGCCCGCCTGCAAAGCCAGCCGCTCCAGCTTGCGCTGATCCTGGGTCTTGAGCCATTCGGCCCATTTGGAAAGGTCGGTCGCGACCTTCCCCGACAGGTCGTCATACTGATAAGCGAGATTGTCGCCGCCGCCCGGATAGTCGTCATCGTCGAAATCGGTCCACTCGATCTCGCTTGGGTCCGGCGGATCGAATTCGGGCGGCACCCAGACCGGCGGTTCCCAGACCGGCGGGACCCATTTGGGCGGCTCGAACACGACTGGTTCGAATTTGACGGGTTCGGTATCGAACTTCGAAACCTCCAGATTGCGGGCTTCCGCCGCATCGTTTCTGGCGCGACGATCCGCCGCTTCCTGTGCGCGCTTGTCCTGCGCCGCTTCCTGGGCGTCGGCGAGTTCCTGACGCTTGCGCTCGCGTTCGGCTTCCTCGGCGGCGATGCGCGCGGCCTCCCTGGCGATGGCGGCCGCGTCCGCGATCGCCTGGTCCAGCCGCTTCTGCTCCGCCTTGCGCAGCCGCTCGGCGACGACGGCGGGATCGGGCGGGGGCGCGGTCGGATAGTCAGGCTTCATCGCCTCGGCTATGTCGCGGTTGAACTTGTCCCATTCCTCCTTGGTCGGCGGGCGCTTGAGATTTTCCTGATAGATGCGCTCATTTTCGGCGCGCGCCTCCTCGATCAGCCGTTTGCGCTCGGCTTCGGCGGCTGCATTGGCCGCGGCTTCCTCGGCCGCGCGGCGACGGGCGGTCTCCTGCCGATCGCGCTCGCGTTGCGCCAGTATGTCCCGCGCCATCTGCGTCGCTTCATGCGGGTTGTTCCGGAGGTCGTCGAGCTCCTCCTTTGCCTCCTTGATCTCCTTCTCCGTATCGCTGATGAGCTTGTCATATTCCGCGATCTTGCGCTCGGCGTCGCGCTGGACGGCATAGGCCTCCTGCCGATATTGCTCCGCCTTCGCCTCGTTGACCTTCATCTGGACGTCGAGCACACCCTTGTAGACGATGGCGATATCGCCCAGCGTGCTGGATGTGAGCGCCGCCATGCCGATGATCGCATTATGCTCGTTGCCGGTGAAGACGTCTGCGGTGATCGCCAAGCATTCAAAGCCAATGGTGAACAGCGCGCCGCCCAGCGAATCATAGTCGCGGGTCAGCGTGAGGTCTCCCGCGCTGGTGTCGTGGGTATAGGCATAGGTGGTGCGGCCGACCGCCTCGATGATCGTCGCCACATCCAGCCCGGTCGCGACATGCCCCAGCGTCTTGCCCAGCGCGGAATCGCCGAAAGTTTTGAGAAGCTTGGCAAAGCCGCCTTCCGACAGGCCCTTGACCAGCTTCTGCACCCGGCTGGACGACGCCGTGAAGTCGGCGAGCCGGGTGGTGAGCTTCGTCACTATCCCTTCCTTGGCCTTGATCTCCTTGGCGATCCGCAGCGCTTCGGCACCCGGCACTACTTCATAGGACGCCATATTGTTGAGATAGCCGGCCACCTTGATGCCGTTGCCGGCGACTGCTTTGGTCAGCTCGACATAATGTTCAAGCAGCCCGGGAGCCGCCTTGACGCCCGTGCGCGCCATGCTCTGGAACGCCAGGTCCATGGTTTGCAGTTCAGCGCGCTGGGCGCTGTACAGCTCGACCAGATCGCGAATCGGCTGTTTTAGAATCAAGTCCTTTGGCGCAGCATCCAGCGCGACCTTGAGCACGTCGATCTCTTTCGCGGTCGCCCGGAGCGCGCCGGCGATCGATTCGCCTTCCTCGTTCAGCTTCATCACCGCCTCGGCGATGGCATTGAGCTTGTCGATCGTGTCGATGTCGTCGCCAAAATCCTCGCCGCGCTGGATCGTCTCGTCGAGCGCCTGGCCCTCGGTCAGGTTGCTGACACCGCTGCCTCCACCGCCGGTCTGGCCGCCGCCGCCGCCCTGGCCGCCACCGCCACCATTCTCGGCGCTGTTTCGGGGCTGTTCGGTATAGGTCTGTATGGCCTCGGGCGACACACCGAGCGCGTTGAGCAGGTCGGTCGGCGATATGTGCCCGATCCCCTCCCCATGGCTGAGCGGCCTCGACTGCACCGCACTCGGGGGAATGCTGAGCGCCTCAAGCACGGCCTGCACGGATGCCTGGTCGAGAGTCGGCGGGGGCATGGCACCGGGCGCGAAGCCGAGCGCGTTGAGCAGGTCGGCCACTGGCATGGACCCCATGGTCACGCCGCGGATGGTGCCCGACGCACTGGGATCAACCGTGACGCCCAGGGCGTTGAGCACGGCGGGCACCGAGACATTGCCAAGATTTTCGCTTGCCCCGGTGCCGCCCGCCCCCTGTCGAACGTCAACCGCCTCATGCGGGAGGGTCGTGTTCGCGGGCGTCGGCTGATAGGCTTGCCCGTTTCCGCTCGCATAGGCTTCCGCGCCGAGCCCTTGGGCCGCCTGGCTGGCGCGTGGATCGACGTGGGCCTCCACCTGTTCGAGCCCGCGCTCGCCGCTGGCATAGGTGCCCGACAGCTCGCCCAGCTGGTTGGCGCTGTCCTCCCCCATGGACAGCGCCATGATGTCCAGCTTGGTCGCAACCGCGATCGGGGTCTGGTCGGCCGCGCCCTTGCCGTCGAAGGCCAGCACCTCCTTAGCCGACGCGCCGTAAAAATGGCTCATCAGCGCCGCGACTTCGGGCACCTTGCGCGGGTCCACCAAAGGTCGGCCCTTGGCATCGACCGCGCCCATCGTCTTCGTCACGCGATAGGGCCGGCCGGATGCGCCGCCCTCCTGCGCAACCGCCCGGTGGATCGCGCCGTTCCAGTACATCTGGCCAAAACCCGGATCGGTGAGCGCTGCGCCCTCGCCCCACTGAACGATCGTCCTGCCCCCCGCGACATAAGTGAAGCTGGGCACCTTATAATGCAGCAGCACCATCGGCTTGCCCTGATAGGTCAGGTATCGCCGGCTGATCTCGATCGACACAGCCGGTGCGCCGAGGCTGGGAAATCCCAGCTGCGCCAGCGACATTCGGGCGGTCCAGGTCGCGTCGCTGCCGAGCGCGGGGCCCTTGCCGAGCTGGGGACGCACGAAGACATTATGATAGAGCGCCACCGATGACGTGCCCGCCAGCGTCTTGGTCGCATAATTGTAGCGAAGGCCCGTTTCGACGCCGGATATGTTGCGGAAGCGGCGCAGCTTCATCGTGCTGCCCTGATCGATCACGACGGCGCCGTCGCCGAAATTCACCTCCACCCAGCTTTCATCGCCACGCCGCATACGGCCGAACCCGGCCACCTGAGTGTGCGAGAATTCCCGCGTGCCGTCGAATAGCTGCGTCATCAGGCGCATATGATAGCGGTTTGTCTCGTTGACCGGCTCGGGCGCCGGTGCCAGCGCCGCCTGGGGCGACTGGGCCCCGAGCGGGGCCAGCGCGAGCGGCGACGTGCCAATCAGCAGCGCGACCGTCGCGTTGCGCAATATCCTTGCCTTGCTCATGACTGCCCACCCATCTCGATCGCCCGAACGAACACGAAATCGCCCATCGGCCGCAGCACCAGCACCCCGGTGCCGCCCAGCTTCCAGACATTGCCGCGCCCCTCGCGCACCGGCGTCACGCCGCTGAGCGCCGCCTCCCAGTCGCGCTGCTCGACCAGGGCGCGGGCCATCATCCGCCGCGCCTCCGCGGCGCCGCCGCGCAGATCGACATTGCCGAAGGGCACGGGGTCCATCAGCCCGGCGACCCCGTCCACGTCGCCCGCGCTCAGTGCCGCCAGGAAGCGTTCGACGACCTGCGCCTCGATCGCGGCCACGTCGCCCTGCCCGGAAAAGCGGATCGCCTGCACCGCGCCCTCGCCCTTCACCGAGCGGCGGGCCAGTTCCCCGTCGCGGCCGCCCGGCGCCGCGATATTGAGCCGCGTGCGACCGAGCCGGCCTAGGCGCAGCCCCATCTTCTGCCCGTCGGCCACATCCTGCAGCGCGGCAAATGCATCGGCGCGCGCGCCTTTCGCGGGCACGCTCCAGCTGGCCGCCAGCCGGGCCGCATCATAGCGTTGCACGACCGGGGCGGCGCCATAGGGCGGGATCATCAGCATCGATCCGCGTTCCGCATCGATCGTGCCGTCAGCCACCCGTCCGTCGATGACGATCACATAGGCGACCTCGCTCGCATAGCCGAGAATGCCGGTGAAACCGCGCAGCGCAAGCTTGCGTCCGGCAAAGGCCAGGTCGCCGTCCTGCCCCTCGATCAGCAATTGCTGCCCGGCCGCCAGCGTCGCGCTGTCGCCCGACGTCGCATCGGCCAGCAAGGTGCCGGGCAGCGCCGATGCGGTCTGCGGCAGGCCGATGGACAGGCTGGCGATCATGACGGCCCGGCGCCATCGACCGCTCGGTCGGGAGCGGATCGGCAATCGCGCTGCTTGCGACGGAACAGGCTTCATCCATGACCCCCATTGTCAGTGGCTTCATCCCACCCAGCGGCGCAAAACGGAAAAACGGATCAGGGGCGACGCAAAATAATTGCTGGCGGTGCCCGAAATCGGGACCGGGCGCATAGTTTCCCTTTGGTAATGCTTGCGTTAGGTTGCGTGCCGGGGAGACAATGATGCAGCAGCAAGAGCCCGCCACCCAGATCCTTCTTGCGCGCTGGCAGGGCGGGGAGACCGACGCGCGGGATCGGCTGATCAACCGGCTGTACAGCGAACTCGCCCAAATCGCGGCCGCGCGGCTGCGGCGGGAGCGTGATACGTCATTGTCGACCAACGACCTCATCAACGATGCCGTGCTACGGCTGGTGCAGATGGAGCGAGTGCCGCTGTCGGACCGGTCGCATCTGGTAGCGCTCGCTTCGCGCATGATGCGCAACATCCTGGTCGACCATGCCCGGTCCAAGGCGTCGGCCAAGCGCAACCATGTGAAGGTGGAACTGTGCACACGCGTCGATGCCGATCAGCGGCTTGATCTGGTTCAGCTCGAATCCGCGCTAATGCGGTTGAAGGTGCTGGACGAAACGCTGATGGAGATGGTCGAGATGCGCTATTTCGGGGGGATGACGATTGCCGACATCGCGGTCGTCACGGGACTGTCGGAACCGACGGTCAAGCGGCGCTGGCAGGTGGCACGCGCCTGGCTGACCGATGCGCTGAGCAACCCGGTCGATCATGACTGACGCGCATGTCGAGCGCGCTGCGCTCGCATTGTTCGAGGCAATGCTGGACGTGCCCGAGCCCGAGCGCGACGCCTGGATTGCCGAACGTACGCGGGACGACCCGCGCCTCGCTTCGCGCGTGGCCGCGATCCGGCAGGCGGACCGGCAGGCCCAGCTGCAGACCGGCGCGGCGATGGACGAGATGGACGAGGAGCCAGCGCCAGAGCGGATCGGCGCCTACCGCATCACCGAACGGATCGGTCGGGGCGGCATGGGATCGGTCTATCGCGGCGAACGCACGACCGGAGATTTCGCGCATGTCGTTGCGATCAAGATCATCAAGCCGGGCCTGCTGTCCGACAGCCTGGTCGAGCGTTTTCAGCGCGAACGGCAGATATTGGCGCGGCTGGTCCATCCCAATATCGCCCAGCTCTATGATGGCGGCGAAACCGCCGGCGGCTCGCCCTTCATCGTCATGGAGCACGTCCATGGCCTGCCGTTGCTGCAATGGATAGAGGCGCATGGCGCAGACAGGGCCGAGCGACTGCGCCTGTTCGCGGCAATCTGCGGCGCGGTCGCCTTCGCCAACCGCAACCTGGTGGTGCATCGTGACCTTACACCGTCCAACGTGCTGGTCACCGGCGACGGCGTCGTGAAGCTGATCGATTTCGGCATTTCCAAGCCGGTCGATGATGCTACGCTGTTCGCCGATCCGGTATCGATCGGAAGCCTCAGCCTGACGCCGGGCTACGCCGCGCCCGAGCGGATGGTCAGCAGCCAGGTGTCGACCGCCGCCGACGTCTATTCGCTGGGTCGGCTGCTTGAAAAGATCCTGCCGCGACCGCCCAGCGACCGCGAATATGCCGCCATATTGGCCAGGGCGACGGCGGCGGACCCCGCAGCGCGCTATCCCGGGGCCGATGCGCTGGCTGCCGATGTGGCGGCGTGGGAACGGGGCCTGCCGGTACAGGCGCTGCCGCAGACACGGACCTATCTGCTGAGCAGCTTCTTGCGGCGCCATCGGCTGGCGGCAGGCGCGGGCGCGCTGATGCTGCTGCTGCTGCTCGGAGCGCTGGGCGTCACGATCACGGCCTATGCCGGCGCTGAGCGGGCGCGGCGCGCGGAGGCGGCGCGGTTTGCCGAATTGCGCAGCCTGGCGGGCTATATGATCTTCGACCTCAACGGCGAGCTCGCGCGCGTGGCGGGCAACACCCGTGCGCGCGCCGAGCTGGCCGACCGGGCGCAGCATTATCTGTCGGCGCTCGCTGCGTCGGCTGCCGCCGACGACGGTCTGCGGCGGGAGGCGGCGCGCGGGCTCATCACCCTCGCCCATACGCAGGGCGTGCCCGGCCAGCCCAATCTGGGCCGCAAGGCGGCGGCGACGGCCAATCTGGACAAGGCGATTGCGGTCCTGGAGCAATCCCCTGCCCCGCCTGCGCTGACCGCGCCCGACCTGGCCATCGCGCTGGCCGGCAGCGCTGCGATCCAGTCCAACAGCGCCAAGCAGATGGACGTCGCCAAGTCCCGCCTGTCACAGGCCGAACAGCGACTGGCAGGAGTGTCGGCGGCGCAGCGGGGCGAGCGCTGGCGCCAGGCCCGGCGCGTGTTGACCCGGTCGCAGCTTGAAATGGCGACGCTCAGCGGAGATGCCCTGACGCTTGGGCGGCTGTCGGAGCAGCTCGACCAGGCCAGCCGGACCGACCCGGATCGCCGGACCGCCCGGCTCGACCTGGCCTATGCGCTCTATTACAGGGCTACGGCCGCCTATTTCACCGACAAGCTGGCGGAAGGCTTCGCCGCGAACCGACAGGCCGACGCCCTGCTCGCCACGCTCGATCGCGAGCGGCCCAATGATCCGCTCACACTTTATGCGCGCGCGTGGAACGCCTACGTCGCTTATGGCAATGCGTCGGGCCTGCCCGATCATGGTGCCCAGGCGCGCGATTTCGTGGCGCTGACCCGGTCGCTGCTGGACCGGCTGGTCGCGCTGGAGGCCAATGACAATGCGCTCAAATCCTTCGCCGCCAATGTCCGCCAGATCGAGGCACAGGCCCTTTCGGACCAGCATCGCTTCGCCGAGGCGATCAAGCTCCAGCGCAGCGTGGTCGGCCTGTTCGTGCAGGCGCTGGGGCAGGAGAAGACGCCGATCCTGCTCAATCGCCTTGTGACGGCGGAGGTGACGCTGGGCCAGATCGGCAGGGCGGCGGGCGACGTCGGGCTGCTGTGCGGCAGCTACCGTTCGGCCGCGGCGCGCATGGACATGCTGCGGCGGGACAAGGCGCTGCTGGGTTTTGTAGAGGCGCTGGGCGAGGAGGTGGCAGAGACGCTGAAGACCTGCCCGGCTGCAGGGGCGCCACCGTCAGATCGGGCCGTGCCGCGCTGATTATCGGCGTCCTCCTGGGGGTGGATAACCAGACCCACATCTGCCTGTGCCGCACTGGCCTGCATGCTCGACATGTTTTGCACTGTTGGTGGAGGCGTTGGGATAGGCGATAGTTGGCGCGGTCAAGCGATGCAGGTGTCGGGGAGTTCGACCCGGCATCCTGGCGCCGGCACGATCATGCTGGCGATCAGATGGCGCGATCTCGGTTCGTCGCGAATGCATTGACGAATTGCCGGGCGTGTCGCAGCCCGCCGAGAAAATGGAGGGAGATTTCGTGAAGATCGCTATCCTGGACGACTATCTCGATTGCGCGCTGTCGCTAGGCGACTGGTCTCGGCTGCCCGGATGTGACGTCAGCGTGTTTTGCGATCCGATCCCGGTGGACGAGCGCGCGGCAGTGCTCGCGCCTTTCGATGTCCTTTGCCTGATGCGCGACAGGATGCCCATGCCCAGATCGCTGATCGAACAGTTACCCAATCTCAAGTTCATCAGCTTCACCGGGCCGAGCAACCTCGCGCTCGATGGATATGCGGCGGCCGAGCGCGGGATCGTGATGAGCGGCACCGGTTCGCCCAACGGCCTGGCCGAACATTTCGAGTTCATCTGGGCGCTGATCATGGCGACGGTGCGCAACATCCCGGCCAATGATGCCGGGATGCGCGAGGGCGCGTGGCAGACCAGCTTTGGTCGCGCGCTTCACGGCAGGACGATCGGCATTCTCGGGCTCGGCAATTTCGGCGCGATGGTCGCCGACATGGCCGCCCGCTTCGGCATGAAGGTGGTCGCCTGGAGCCACAATATGACCGAGGCGAAAGCAGCCAGCCATGGCGCGCGCCTCGCTTCGTTCAACGAACTGCTCGCCACTTCGGATATCGTCACCATTCATCTGCGCCTGTCCGAACGAACCCACCACCTGATCGACGGGCCTGCATTCGCGAGGATGAAGCGCGATGCCGTGCTGATCAACACATCGCGCGGGCCGATCGTCGACGAGGGGGCCATGATCGAGGCGTTGCAAACGGGCCGGATCGCCCGCGCCGGTCTCGACGTGTTCGACGAGGAGCCGTTGCCGACGGACAGCGTGTTGCGGACGCTGCCCAATGTGGTGCTGTCGCCTCACCTGGGCTTTTCCACCGAGGGATTGCTGCGCAGCTTTCACCAGCAGTCGATCGAGAATGTGGCGGCCTGGCTTGATGGCGCGCCCATCCGGATCGCGAATGGCGATACCGTCGCGGGGCTGGGGCGCTAATCGGACGAGAGCGAGAACCGCGTCCGGGACGGCATCGATCTGCCTATCCTCGACCGGTGGACTTCGATCGATCGTGGGGCTCGGGCGCGATCAGCGATCCCTCGGCCGATCGCTACACCAACGAGCTACAGGTGCAGGGCAAGGCACTTGATGGCGCGCTCGAATGGATCCTTGGCGGCTATATCGAACGCGACCGCCCGATCCGGGACACCGACGAGGATTTCTTCATCCAGTTCGGGCTCAGCAGACCTCGGACGATCGCAAGCAGCGTTCATCGCAATATCTCGGCACGCCTGCGGCCTGCACCTTCATCGTCGCGCAGCCCGGCTGCGTCATAGACGGCCATGCGAAGTTCGACGCCTTGACCGGCAATGCCAGCATCGACTGGCGGCCCAACGCGGACACGATGGTCTATGCCTCCGTCCGGCGCGGCCACGCCGCTCCGGGGGAGCGCGCGGCGCCGCAGAATGGAGCGAAGAGGAGCTTGCCGCCGGGCGCTGACCGACCGAAGCATTGTGATCGTGAAGGTTACCGCGGCTGGCGAAATATCCTCAAGGTGGCGGACTGGCGGCGCAGGCCTTATTGTCGAACGAAAGGCGTGCGATGCCGATGCCGCTTTCGCCAGCCAGCGCGTATAGCAGGTAGGTGCGCCCCTCCTCCTCGAAGATGGCGGGATCGCGCAGCTGATTGAGGTGGCCAAAGCCGGTGCCACGCCTGGACGGCACTACCGGCGCGTCGGATCCTTCCCAGGGGTATGCAGGCCGTAATATCTCGACGGGACCGCTTGCTTTCCATTGTTGCCAATCGCGGCCGATGTTTACCCGGCTGAGATAGATCCGCTCGGGCGCGTCTCCGGCGCGGGTCCAGAATATGAACAGTTCTTCCCCGCGTTTCAGAACCGCCGTGTGGCGCTGATCGCGTCCGAACAGCGCCGGTCCCCGTTCAAAGCCGGCAAGCCCGTCCTTCGAGCGGAACAGCAATCCCGGCATCCCCAGCGCATAGCTGTGATCGCCATGCCGGAAGACCCTGAAATAGGAAGGACCGAGCAGCTCCGGACGCGGCGTGAAGTTGACGCCGTCGGTGGAGATGGCGACGCGCGTCTGCTGATCGCGCGGTGCGACGATGCCGTGATAGTAGAGAATGATGCGATGATTGGCCTCATCGACATGCACGTCGGGCGAAGCAATATGCGGCTTTGCATCATCCTGCCCTGCTTCTTCCGCAGTGAAGCCGGTCAGCGCCGTCGGATAGAGCGACTTGTCCAGCGCCAGCGCGCCACCGGGGTGGATTTTCCAGGGTCCCGTCAGGCTGTCCGCATAGGCCAGGCGGATGCTGTCGCCCTTGTGCGAGGCAAAATAGAGATAATAGCGACCCAGCCGCCCCTTCACCCAGTCGGGCACACGGATCAGCGACGGCCCCTGGACATTATCGGTAACCGACGGGTCCAGCGCGCCGTCGATCAAGGGGCGATCCAACAGCCGCTCCGCCTTCACACATTGGGCCGCTTCGACCGCGCCGGCAGGCCGGGGAAAAGTGGCTGCGGCGAGCGCAAGGCCAAGGCAGAAAGCTGAGCGCATGGTCATGGAGCCTTTCAAACGGGGCGTCGGATGGTGAAGCTGTGCGAAGGCTGAAGGCTGGCGATCGCGGCCGCAGGCTCGGGCGGACGCCAGCGGAACTGCCGCACCTCGATCCGGTCGCGATAGACGTCGACGATCGAAAAGCCGTTGCGCTCCTCCATGGGCGCCTGGTCTATGATGCCCAGCGCCTTGGGGTGGAAAGGCGGGATGCCGCGCACGCTGCTCGGGAAACCCGGCGTGCCCGTGCCAATCGTACCCGGCAGGATGGCCTGGATCGGATTGGCGGACAGGTCCAGATCGCCGCTGCGCGTGATCGTCGAGATGGCGCTGGCGTGCATGTCGCCCGATATGCTCACGGCAGCGCGCGTCTTCTGCGCGCTCAGGGCAGCGGCCAGGCGCTGGTGCTGTTCGAACCAGCCAGGCTGCCAATAGCCCTTGTCGTTCTGGAAGCTGCTGCTGTCCGATGGCCCGTCGGCATACCATTCGCCCAGTTTCCCCGCCGTCCAGCCAAAGGGATTGGAGGGCGCCTGGATGAGATGCCGCGCGGTCGAGGTGCGCGTGCGGTCGATCAGCCAGGCTTCGGCCTCCGGAAGCAGGACGCCCGCCCCTGCCCCGGTCGACCAGCCCCGGCGACAATCGAACAGGTCGATTTCCAGCAGCTTGCCGATCCGCACTGCCTCCAGCGTGCCGGACCTGTAAGGATCGCCGATATCCGGGCGGCCGAGCGCGAAGGGATGGGCCATGGCCGCCGTGCGCTGGTAAAGCCCGTAAATGAACGGGCGCGGCGGCAGGCTGTAGCCCCAGGGACCGGCATTGTCGTTCTCATAATAATCATGGTCGTCAGTGACGAAGACCAGCGGCACGGAGGCGAAGCGATCTTCATAGATGGACGCGATCTGGCGGCTGACGATCGTGTTGATCGACCGGCGGTTGGTTTCGGAATCGAACGCCACGTCCTGGTCGATCCAGGCGATCTTTCGATATTGCGCCTCCGTCGCGGCGCGCGTCGCGGGGTCACGCCGATATTTGAGCGCCGTGTCGAGATCCCAATACACATGGTCGCCATTGGCCACCGCCAGGTCGGGCTTGAAGGAAAGCGCGCGGTCGAACAGCGCGCGCCGGTCAACGACCGACAGATAGCCATAGGGTTTGCCGGCCTCGTCCCCGCCCGCGCAGGTGAAGAACAGGATGCGGAAATGTTCGGGATCGGAATCGAGCGCCGGCAGCGTCTTGAGGCTCCACGGTTCCCGCAACGCCACGCCACGCTCGTCCTTCAACGTGACCCTGTGCGCGGTGCCGCCCTTGAGTCCTCCCTGGACGAAGCCCCAGGCATAGCCGTCCACGTCCATCTTCTGCGCCGCTACCGCGTGCCCTTCGATGGTCAACACCGGCGGCGCAAGGGGCGGCGCTTCCAGGAGCACCTTCACCGCCAGGGTATCCGGGCTGGCCGACGGCAGTACGGCGCGCACGGCGGCATTCGTCCTCGACCAGGCGACCCCGCCCATGAACACGCCGCCCAGGCCCAGTGCGCCTGCGCCCCGCAATATATTCCGCCTGCTGTACATGCGCGTCGTCCTCATTATGTCCGGGCGCGAGGAAGCCAGAAGGCCACCGCGAGCGCGCCCGTCAGGAAGGAAATCAGGGTCAGCGGCGGCATTCCGCCGGGCCAGGTCGCAGGCTCTACCCAGCTCGCCAACGCCGGCAGCGCAGCATGTACCCCGCTTGCGAAGGCGATGAGCGCGAGCGTGCGATGGCGCAGCGCCGGCGACCAGGCGCTCGCCCGTCGTGCGCCAAGCTCCAGGCCCGCCATCGACAGGGCCCCCAGCGTCAGCGACAAGCCGGCGAGCGCGGTCAGCTTGCCCGTGTCGAACAGCCGGCCATAATAGGTCGGGTTCAGCATCGCGAAGCTCAGCAAGCTGTGCGCCAATGCCAGCGCGCCGGCCCAGCCCAGCAATATGCCGCTGCGTCCGCTCTGCCGACTCAGCCTGATCACGCCCGCCGCGATGATGAGCAACGCGCCCACCGCCAGCGCCTTGTTCACCGTATAGGCAGGCCAGTCGGCCCAGGGCACGCCCTTGAAGCCGTTGTAGCGCAGGGTCGCGTAGCCGAGCGCCAGCCCCAGCAGGCCTGCCGCCAGCCGATGGTCCCGCGCGCCGGTCACTCCGCGATCCCGCCCAGCGCCTTCACGACCGAGGCGGGAACCGGCACCGGCTCCTTCTTCGCCTCCGACGTGGAGACCGAGTGAGCGAACACCAGATCGCCCGAATAGCCGTCGCGGAATTCGAAGATCACCTGCGGTTCGGGATAGGCTTGCCACCGGTCCTTGCCCGCCGCGTCCGGAATGTTGAAGGCGTTGTTCACGCGGATGGTCGTGTAGATCGGCCACCCCCTGCCCCGCGCCTGACCGGCCGTGCCGCCGCTGTCGTTGCGATACTGGTTGCTGGCCCACAGGATGTTCACGAGCCGGTCGCCCGACTGATACCAGCCCGCCGGCGGCGATCCGCCCGCGTCGCCGATGCGGTGGTTGCTGCTGGTGTGCGGTCCGCTCGCCACGTCGTAGACGCCGGGCGCGACGCGGGCGATGAAGGACTTGTGCAGGTCTCCCGTCAGGAAGAAGACGGGCTTGCCGAGCTCCCCGGCGATCTTCAGCAGTTCGGCGCGCTCGTGCAATTGCGCCGTCCAGCCGTCATCCTTGCCCGCGCCGCTCGATCCCTTGCCGGCCCAGACGCCATTGTCATGCGGCACGGCGAGGTTGACCGAGGACACGATGAAGATGAAGTCGGCGTCGCTCTTGCGCAGTTCTGCGCTCAGCCATTCCTTCTGCTTGGCACCGAGCATGGAGGTATTCGGATCGGCGAGATTGTCCTTGTTGTGCAGGGTCCGGTTGGACCGGGTATCGAGCAGGAAGAAATCGGTGTTGGACACGCGGAATTTCGACCAGAGATTGCTGCCGATCGAATAGCGCACATCCTCCGTCACCGTGAAGCCGGGCTCGATCGCGATGCGGTGTTTGTCGATGACGCGCGCGATCTTGTAGACGCCCGTGTTGCCGAAGCCCCAGAGCACATGCAGGTTCGAATATTTCGCGGGGTCCAGCTTCGTGAAATCGGCCGACGGATCGGTGAGGACAGTCTTCCCCGCCTCTATCTTCGCGGTGCCGAAAATGCTCGGCTGCTGATTGCCTATGTCGGGATTGCTCCAGCCGACATAGTCCCGCCAGGCAGCGACGGCGGGATCGCGAAATACCGCGCGCTCCACATCATGCTGCAAATCGTCGCGGTTGAGATTTTCCTGCCACGGCTTGCCGCGCGCATCGATGCGGAAGCCGGTCTGTCCGGAGCCGGTGACGTCGTTCAATATCTCATGGTCGTCGAGCGACACGAACAGCGGCACCTCGCGATAGAAATCGGCCAGCGCCTTCGATCCGTCGAGATAGAGTTTGTAATTGTTCCAGACCCCGGAAATGCCCTTGGCCAGTTGCGTGACCCGCGGCGGCTTCGCCACGCCGTTCGCGCTCGCCCACTGCGCCTCGGTCTGGTCGCGACCTTTCTCGTACAGCCAGTCGCCATTCTGGATCTGGAAATAGATCTTGTCCTTCAGCTCGCTCAGCATCCGCGTATAGGTCGGCGGCAGGGGCTGGTTGCCCTGGTTGTTGCCGGTGCCGATCTCGAACGCGAAGTTGAAGATGCCCTTGGGATTGACCTTGGGGTCCACATAAGTCGCGGCGGTGGGCAGCGTCAGGAAGCTGTTGACCTTGCCATCGACCCGCGTGTCGGCGAGCTTGCCGCCTAGTTCCAGCGCATAATAATATTTGGTGCCCGGCTGCAGCCCGGTCAGCTGTACCCAGCCGGTCGCGTCATGATCCCAGCTGGTAGTGACCGGCGCCGACCGCTGCGCATCGGACAGGTCTGCCTTGGTCGAATAGACCACGCGGAAGGTGCCTGGCTGGCGTGTGCGCGCCCAGACCCGGATCGACGTGGTCCCGACATTGCCCAGCTGTGGCCCGTGAGTGATGCCGTCCAGCTTTTCGACCGTCGGCTGTGCCAGGGCCGGGGTCGAAAGCGCCAGCAAGGACGCGGCGGTCAGGCGAATGAATGCGTGTTTGTACATGGAGCCTCTCCCTCAGAAGCGGACGCGCGCGGTGGCGCCGAAGGTTTGTGGATTGCCCAGCGCGCCCGTGATCAGGCCCTGGTTGGACGCGCCCAGCGACTCGAAATATTCCTGGTCGAACAGGTTGGTCGCCCACACCGACACATCGTAGCGCGCGTCCGCGAAGCGCAGGCCAACGCGCGCATTGGCGATACCGTAGCCGGCGATACGGGTGTAGATGGAATTGGAGCCGCTGGTGTCGTTCGACGAGCGGTGGTTGTAGTCGAGCCGCACATAAAGCTCGTCGCCATCGGTCAACAGCCGGAGCGGCTGCACCAGATCGGCCGAGACATTGTAGATGAACTTGGGTGCGTTCGCGAGCTGGACGCCCGACAGGTCCTGGAAGAGGCCCGCGGTTCCCGGCAGATTGCGGTTCTCGGGCGCCACCTGCGCGTTCTTGTAATCCTTGTAGACAGCATCGTTATAGGCGGCCGACGCGGTGAAGCGGATGTAGCGTGTCGGCGCCACCGTCAAGTCCGCCTCGATCCCGCGCGAGCGTACGCCCGGAATGTTGGAGATATAACGGATCGAGGAGGATGTGGTACCGATCTGCTCGGTCACGCCCGCCTGATAATCCTTCACTTCCGTCCAGTAGCCAGCGACGTTCAGCGTGACCTTGCGGTCCAGGAACTGGCTCTTCACGCCGATTTCATAGGCATCGATCTTTTCCGGCGCGACCACAGGCGTCACGCCCGCAGGCAGATCGCCCAGGCTAAGGCCGCCCGACTTGCTGCCGCGCGAATAGGTGGCATAGGCCAGCACGTCCGGCGCGACCTTGTAGGACAGGGTGATCTGCCCGGTCAGCGCATCGTCCTTCAGGCCCGTGGTATAGCGCTTGACCGGATAGATGGCGTCGCGCAGCTTCTGCGCCGCGATGCGATCCGCATCGCTCAGCACCGAAAGATCGTTGCCGCCGGCCGTATACTGGTCGAACAGCCCGGTCTTGTCCTCATGGGTGAAGCGAAGGCCGGCGGTCACGCTCAGCGCGTCGGTCGCGTGCCAGGTCACCTGACCGAAGGCGGCATAGCTCTTCGTCACCGGCTCGATCACCGAGTAGGACAGGAAACCGTTCAGGGCATAGTTGGCCAGCGTCTGGTTGGCGGTCGGATTGTTCCAGAGCGCGGAGTCGGGGCCTTGCTGATAATGGCCCAGGCCGTTCACATTCTGCCAGAAATAATAGAGCCCGGCGACATAGTCGAGCTTGCGCTCGCCATTGGAGGCAATGCGCAGTTCCTGGCTGAACTGGCGCTGATGATTGTCGGTGCCACTGCGCAGGGTGACGGCCAGCGGGGTGCTGTCCGTGTCGTTGTCGGGCAGCCAGTCCCAGCCGCGCCAGGCGGTGATCGACGTCAGGGTCGCGGGCCCCAGATCCCAGTCGATCTTGCCCGACACGCCATAGCCCTCCATGTCCGCCTGGATCGGGCCGTTGACGTCCACCTGCCGCGCGAAGGGATCGTTGATATCGAAGCGCGGCGTGTATCCGCCCCGTGTCGCACGATCGAGCCAGTTGTTGGTGATGGTCGCGCCATTGGCGAATTTGGTGAACAGACCGACGACACTGGCGATGCGCGAATAGCTGGTCTGCCTGGCATAATCGCCGATGATGCGGATGCTGACATTGTGCGCCGGCGTCAGCAGCAATTGACCCCGGACCGAGAAATTGTCGTAATCGTTGATCCTCCGCCCGTTCCAGATGTTATACAGCTGGCCGTCGCGATGCGTGTCCGAGACGGTGATGCGATAGGCGGCGAAATCGTCCACAAGCGGCCCGGTCAGCGACCCGCGCACCTGATGATAGCCGCCCTCACCGATCGTCGCCTCACCGGTGAAGCCGGTGTCGAAGGACGGGCCTCGCGTCGTGATGTTGATGGCGCCGGCCGTCGTGTTCTTGCCGAACAACGTACCCTGCGGGCCGCGCAATACCTCCACCCGGTCGATGTCGATGAAGTCGAACTGCGACGCGCCGATGCGGCCCATATAGACGTCGTCGACGTAGAAGCCGACGCCGATTTCCAGCCCGTCATTCTGGTCGCTGTTGGAGCCCAGGCCACGGATGTTGGCAAAGGTGTTGCGGGCATTGTTGTTGCGGATCACCAGCGTCGGCGTCAGCTGCGCGATCTGCGTCAGGTTGACCAGGCCGGTGCGTTCCAGCGTATCGCCGGACACGGCGGTGAGAGCGATCGGAATGTCCTGCGCGCGCTCCTCGCGCCGGCGGGCGGTTACGATCAGCTCGTTGTCGTTCCTCTGATCTACTGCCTCGGCGGGCGTCGGCTGCGCGTCGGTCTGGCCGAACGCCGGAACTGCCGCCAGCGCGAAGAAACTGGCACTCACGGCGAAGATCGCCCGATGCGCTTTGAAAATATGCCCCATTCTTGCCTCCTTGAACGGCCAGGGCGCGGCGGACGCACGCCTCCTTCGCCGCGGCATTGGCCACGACGAGACGTCCGATCGTCCTCCGGCACATGGCCAGGCGATTTTTCTTGCGGTGCAGGGCAACGCGACGACACTCGGCCGATACTGCTGCCCGCGACCTGGTGAGTGGAAATCGGTCCGGCGGTCCGGCAACGATCAGCGCGGTCGGTTCAGGCGACCTTCCGTTGGAAGGCGGGCGCTGTGCGTCGTCGCATCAGCGCCGCGCGCCACCTGCATCAGGCCGCCCGCCCATCCAACGCGCTGAAATCAAAATCACAGAAGTAGATAAAATTGGCAAAGCAAATAACTGTTTCTTACGGACAAGCCGAGCTATCGGCGCCGCG